>USRS01000011.1 GCA_900557165.1 uncultured Clostridium sp. | reverse complement strand
GAGGAATACCTCAAATAGAAGTTACTTTCGATATAGATGCTAATGGTATAGTTCACGTTACTGCTAAAGATTTAGGAACTGGAAAAGAACAAAAAGTTACTATAACTTCAGGAACTAACTTATCAGAAGAAGAAATAGAAAAGAAAGTAAAAGAAGCTGAAATGAATGCTGAAGCAGATAAACAAAAGAAAGAAAAAATAGAAGCATTAAACCAAGCTGAATCAACTATTTATCAAACTGAAAAAACTTTAAACGAATTAGGAGATAAAGTAAGTGCAGAAGATAAATCAGCTATAGAAAGTGCTTTAGAAAACTTAAAAGCAGTTAAAGATAAAGAAAGCGCAACAGCTGAAGAATTAAAAACTGCAATGGATGAAGTAATGAACAAATTCCATAAAATATCTGAACAAATGTATCAACAAGCTCAAGCTGCACAAGGTGCTGAAGGTGCTCAAGATGCAGGATATGACCAAGGTGCAAATGCAGGAAATGGTGATGACAACGTAGTAGATGCAGATTTTACAGAAGTTGATGATAAATAGGTTACAAAAACAGAGTATTTGTGTATAATATATAGAGATTAGTCTGTTAAAGTAAATTTTATAATAGCTTGTAGTTTAACATTCTACAAGCTATTATTTTGTAAGATATAAAAGGTGGTGAATTCCTTGAGTGAAAAAAGAGATTACTATGAGGTGCTTGGTGTAAGCAAAGATGCGGATGCTAAAGAAATTAAAAAAGCTTATAGAAAATTAGCCATGAAATATCATCCAGATAAAAATCCTGGTGATAAAGCGGCTGAAGAGAAATTTAAAGAAATAAACGAAGCTTATGAAGTATTATCAGATGAAGAAAAAAGAAGCACTTACGATAGATTTGGTCATGATGGATTAAATGGTCAAGCTGGCTTTGGCGGAGGTCAAGGTTTCGGTGGATTCGGTGGTTCAGGTGGCTTTGGCGGATTCGAAGATATATTCGGAGATATATTCGGTTCTGGCTTTGGCGGATTTGGTGGTTCAGGCGGATCATCAAGAAGAAGAGGACCAAGACGTGGTGCTGATATAAGACAATCAGTTACAATTAAATTTGAAGAAGCTGCATTTGGTAAAAAAATAAAAGTTAAAATAAATAGAAGTGAAGAATGTGATCAGTGTCATGGTAGTGGTGCAAAACCTGGTACTTCTAAGAAAACTTGTCCAACTTGCCATGGTAGTGGTCAAGTTCAATCAGTTCAAAGAACTCCTTTTGGTAATATAGCAAGTACAAGAACATGTTCTACATGTAATGGTGAAGGAGAAGTTATAGACTCACCATGTAGCAAATGTCATGGAAAAGGAAGTATAAGAAAAACTAAAACTATTGAAGTTGATATACCAGCAGGTATAGATAATGGTCAAATGATTAAATTAGGTGGTCAAGGTGAACTAGGAACTAGAGGTGGTCCAAGAGGAGATTTATATATTGAAGTTAATGTACAATCTCACCCACTATTTACTAGAGACGGTTACGATGTTTACTTAGAAATGCCTATAACATTTGCTCAAGCAACTTTAGGTGATAAAATACAAGTACCAACTTTAGATGGTAAAGTAGAATATGAAGTGCCTGAAGGAACTCAAACAGGAACAGTATTTAGATTAAAAGGTAAAGGTATACCAAAATTAAAATCTAATGTTAGAGGAGATCAATATGTTAAAGTGACAGTTGAAATCCCTAAAAAGCTTAATGAAAAACAAAAAGAATTAGTTAGAGAATTTGCAAAGGAATGCGGTCAAGAGGTGCATCAAAGGCAAAAAACTTTAAGTGATAAGATAGATAATTTCTTTAAAAACCTTAAAAAGAAATAAAATCATATAAATCCTTCCGATTGAAAAATATTGGGAGGATTTTTTGCGCAAATATAATTATTATATGTATAAAACAATATTATAAAAGATAATAATTATGATATAATAAAATTTATGAAAAATAGTATTAAATATTGAAAGAAGGTTTACATATGAATTGGACAGAAGTAGCGGTAAAAACGACGACAGAAGCTGTAGAAGCTATAAGTAATATATTACTAGAAGAAAGATGCGGGGGGGTAATGATAGAAGACCCTAAAGATTTTTTATTCCAAAAGAAAAATGAATTAGATTGGGACTATGTGGAAGAAGAAGTATTCAATAAAAGTAACCAAGATGGGGTATTAATAAAAACATACATCCCAGAAGAAAGAAATGTATTAGAACTTGTTGAAACTATAAAAGCTAAAATATCATTATTACCAGACTGTGGGCTTGATATAGGAGAAGGTAGTGTATCATTAAGTAATGTTAATGAATCAGATTGGGCAAATGAGTGGAAAAAATACTACAAACCAACTAAAATAGGACAAAAAATAGTAGTTAAGCCAACTTGGGAAGATTATGAAGCTAAAGAAGGAGATTTAATAATAGAATTAGATCCAGGAATGGCATTTGGTACGGGAACTCACGAAACAACTTCTATGTGTATTAGAGAATTAGAAAAATACGTAGATGAAACTAAAAGAGTATTCGATATAGGATGCGGAAGTGGAATACTAGCAATTGCTGCTGCTAAACTTGGAGCTAAAGAAGTTGTAGCAGGTGACTTAGATGAAGTTGCTGTAAAAGTTTCAAAAGAAAACTGTGAATTAAACAATGTAAGTGATAGAGTAATAGTTAAACACGGAAGTTTATTTGAAGTAGTAGAAGGAAAAGCAGACGTAATTGTAGCAAACATAATAGCTGATATAATAAAAATATTAGCTAATGATGTAAGTAAATTCTTAAGTGAAGATGGAGTGTTTATATCATCAGGAATAATTCATGCTAAAATAGATGAGGTAGTAGAATCTTTAGAAAATAACGGATTTGAAATAGTTGAAATAGTAAAACTTGGTGAATGGTCAGCTATAGTATCTAAACTTAAGTAGGTGAAATTATGGATAGATTTTTCACACCTAAAAGCAACATAAATTTAGAGCAAAATACTTGTGTTATTGAAGGAGAAGATGTTAAACATATATCAAGAGTACTTAGATGTAGAGAAAATGATAAACTTGAAGTTTGTGATATGGATAACAATGAGTATATTTGTGAAATAAAAGAAATAAACAAAGACAATATATTATTAGACATAATTGAAAAAGTAAATATAAAACGTGAATCTAACTTAAAAGTAAAATTATATCAAGGTATGCCTAAAGGAACTAAAATGGAGTTAATACTTCAAAAGTTGACTGAAATAGGTGTAGATGAGATAGTTTTAGTTCAAACTAAAAGAAGTGTAACTAAAATTGACAACAAAAAAGAAGATAAAAAAATCGAAAGATGGGAAAGAATTATTTATGAAGCTGCTAAGCAAAGTAAAAGAGGAAAAATACCAAAGCTTACTGGTGTTTTAACTTTTAAAGAAGCTTTAGCTGATATGCAAAATAATGATTTAAATATTTGTCCTTATGAAAATGAGAGAACTATATCTATTAAAGAAGCTATAAAAGACTCAAGTGCAAATACTATTGGAATTTTTGTTGGACCAGAAGGTGGATTTGAAGAAGAAGAAGTTGAAAAAATTCAAGAAATAGATGGAAAAGTAGTTTCTCTAGGACCTAGAATACTTAGAACAGAAACTGCATCTGTAGTTGCTTCATCAATAGTTTTATATGAGCTAAGTGACTTAGGAGGAAATATATAATGAAAAAAGTAGCTTTTTATACTTTAGGTTGTAAAGTAAATCAATACGAAACAGAAGCCATGCTTGAAATGTTTGAAAAAGATGGATATGAGCAAGTTGGTAGTGAAGACTATGCAGATGTTTATGTTATAAATACTTGTACAGTAACTCATATGAGTGATAGAAAATCACGTCAATATATAAGAAGAATGAAAAAGAAAAATCCAGATGCTATAATAGCAGTTGTTGGTTGCTATTCACAAGTATCTCCAGAAGAAATACTTGAAATAGATGAAGTTAATCTAGTAATGGGAACTAATGAAAGAAGAGATATAGTTAAAGAAATTAAAAAATTAGAAGTTGTAGAAGGCGAAAAGAAAGCATCTACAGTTGATGATATAATGAAAGTTAGAGCTTTTGAAGAAATAGAAATAAGCCAATCTAACGGAAGAACTAGAGCATTTATGAAAATACAAGATGGATGTGATAGATTCTGTACTTACTGTATAATACCATATGCAAGAGGTGGGAAAGTAAGAAGTAGAGATATGGAAAGTATAGTAAATGAAGCAAAAACTTTAGCTGAAAATGGATATGAGGAAGTTGTACTTACAGGCATACATGTTGCATCATATGGAAAAGATTTAAAAGACGAAGATACAAAACTTTTAGATGTAATTAAACAAATAAATAATATAGAAGGAATAAAAAGAATTAGAACAAGTTCTGTTGAGCCTATATTATTTACAGATGAATTTGTAAGTGAAGTTTCTAAAATGGAAAAAGTTATGCCGCATTATCATTTATCATTACAAAGTGGATGTGATGAAACTTTAAAAAGAATGAACAGAAGATATACAACTGCACAGTATAAAGAAATAGTTGATAAATTAAGAAAAGAAATACCAAATGTGGCAATAACCACAGATGTTATAGTAGGATTCCCAGGTGAAACAGAAGAAGAGTTTGAAAAAACTTATAACTTCTTAAAAGATATAGAATTATCACAAATGCATATATTCAAATATTCTCCAAGAAAAGGAACTAAAGCAGCAGATATGGAAAATCAAGTTTCTCCTCAAATTAAACACGAGAGAAGTGAAAAACTGCTACAATTAAATAAAGAAAACTTTATGAAATTTGCATCTAAATCTGTAGGGAAAGAATTTGAAGTATTATTTGAACAAGAAGTAGGAGATGATAAATACGAAGGATTAACACCTAACTATTTAAAAACTTTTGTAACTTGTGATGAAGATATTTGTGGAAAAATAATGAAAGTCAAGATTACAGAAGTTAAAGATGAATATGTAGAAGGAATATTAGTATAAGATGTAGAATTTTAAGATTTGAAATTTATAGTTAGGAGGTGGAAAAGATGGATTGTTTATTTTGTAAAATAATAAATGGAGAAATACCAAGTAGCAAAGTTTATGAAGATGATAAAGTTATAGCTTTTAATGATATAAATCCTGTTGCTCCATACCATATATTAGTTGTTCCTAAAAAACATTATGACAGTATAGCAGATATTTCTGAAAAAGAAATGGAAATTGTTGCACATATTCATAATGTTATAAATAAAATAGCTATAGATAAAGGTTTTAGCGATGCTGGATTTAGAATAATTAATAACTGTGGTAGTGATGGAGGTCAAGAAGTTAAGCATCTTCATTACCATGTATTAGCAGGTAAAAAACTACCTAATTATGAAGCTAATCAAAAATAATAATTTTTTATAAAGATTTTAAGATTATAAATAATTAAATACTTGATAAAAGTTTAATTTTAGTTTATAATAAACAAAGTGTGAGATTGTAATGCAGTGATGCAGATAAAATCAAATTACAGTCCCAGCATAATTCGCGCAATCGGAGGGAGGGAAAAAGAATGTCAGAAGTAAGAGTAAGAGAAAACGAATCATTAGACAGTGCTTTAAGAAGATTTAAACGTCAATGTGCAATGTCTGGCATAATGTCAGAAGTTAGAAAAAGAGAGCACTATGATAAACCAAGTGTTAAACGTAAGAAAAAAGCTGAAGCAGCTAGAAGAAAAAACGCTAAAAGATAGTAAATAGAAATAAAGAGGTGAGGGTAATGTCCCTTAAACAAAAGTTACAAGAAGATTTAAAATCTTCGATGAAAAACAAGGATACTAACAAAAAGTCTGTTATAACTTTAATTAGAGCTTCTATTAAACAATATGAAGTAGATAATAGAGTTGAATTAGGAGACGAAGAAATTACAGATCTTATTGCTAAGCAATTAAAACAAACTAGAGATTCTCGTGATGAGTTTGCAAAAGCTGGAAGAGAAGATTTAGTTGAAAAAGCTGATGCAGAGATTGAAATTTTAAAAGAGTACCTACCTCAACAATTAAGCGAAGAAGAATTAAATGAAATCGTAATTTCTACTATATCTGAAGTAGGAGCTACTTCTATGAAAGATATGAAGAATATTATGTCGTCAATTATGCCTAAAGTAAAAGGCAGAGCTGATGGAAAACTAATAAATGAGTTAGTAAAGAAAAATTTACAATAGATAAAAACCTAGAGATTAATCTCTAGGTTTTTTTATATTTAATGAATTTTTAATATAAATAATCATAATCCCTTATTTTGGTACATACTTATTAATTAGAAATAATAAGTGAAAGCGAGGGAAGGAATTGATTATATCAGTTAAAGAAGTTAAGAAATATATTTGTTGTGTACTTGCTCCTATACTTATTGGCATTTTGAGTAGTATGTTATCTAAAGTAATATGTGGAGTAGGTATGGCCACTTATTATCATGAACTTATCAAACCAGGATTTGCGCCACTAGGGATAATTTTTCCTATAGTGTGGACTGTATTATACATATTGATGGGAACATCATCTTATATAATTTTGTCACAGAAAAAAAGTGAATGTAAAGTAAAAGATGCTATGTTTTATTATTGGTTCCAAATGGGATTAAATTTTCTATGGTCTATACTATTCTTTGGATTTCAACTTAGATTAACAGCTTTAATAGATTTAATGTTACTTCTTATATTTGTACTAGCAATGATTTATAAATTTTATAAAATTAAACCTACGTCAGCTTATTTAAATATACCTTATGTATTTTGGCTAATATATGCTCTTGTACTTAATTACTACATATGGTTTATAAATAAATAATACATATGGTTTATAAATAAATAATACTGAGAGTATTCTCAGTTTTTTTTATATAAATTTAAAGATATGAAAAAATATGAAATTTTAATCTGGCTTATTAATAGAATATACAAGAGGGAGGGGATTGAGCCATGGATATATCGCCAGATTTAAAAGTGACACAACCTACAGTTACTTTAATAAGCAATACATTTATAAAAATAGAAAATTATGAATCTATTATAACTTACGATACAAATTTAATTAAGATAAAAACTAAAGTAAAAACTGTAAAAATAACTGGAGATCATCTTTTACTAAAATATATTGAACCAGAGGAAATTGGAATAAAAGGACTTATATACTCCTTAGAGTATATTGATTAGGAGGAGATAGTGGTGATAAGTTTCATAAGAGGATATTATACTGTAATCGTGGAAGGTTTAGGAACAGAAAGTTTTTTAAATTATCTTATAAGAAATAAAATATATGTTTACAATGTAAATAGAATAGAAAAAACAAAAATTCAATTCGATATAGATAGGAATAACTTTAAAAAATTAAAAAAAATTTATAGAAATAATAAATTTGATATTAAAATTAAAAAGCAGACAGGCATTCCTTTTATTGCAAGAAGAATATATACTTATAGAGGTATGGTTATTTGTGCCATTATTTCTTTGATAATATTAATGTCTACATCTCAATTTGTAACAGATGTTTATATAACAGCTCCTGAAGGAATAGACAAACAAGCTCTAAAAAAGGAGCTTTACATACAAGGTGTTAAACCCGGCGTTTATAAGAAAAGCATAGATAGAAAAATTGTAAGAGAAAATATAATGTTAAAATTTAATCAAATTGCCTATGTGTCTATAAATGTAAAAGGAACTAATATATTTGTAAATATAACTAAAAAAGATGAAAGTCAAAATGCTGATGAAAACTCTAATTATTGTAATATTATAGCTGAAAAAGATGGTATAATAGAAAAAGTAGTACCTAGAAGTGGAGAAGCTATAGTAGATGAAGGCGATATAGTAAAAAAAGGTGATGTACTTATTAATGGAGCTAATACATCAGCTTTACCAGAAGTTTGGGCGACAACTTTTTATGAAGCTAAAAAAACTTCAAATTACATAGATGTTAAAAATCAAAGGACATCAAATAAGAAAAATGTTTATACCATAAGTTTCTATGATAAAAAATTTAAAATATTGAGAAATATAAAGTATAAGAATTATGAAATTGAAAATAAAACCCATGAACTTAAATTGGGAGATTATACATTCCCTATAAAAATAACAGTAAGTACATTTTATGAAGTAAAGAAAGTTGAAAATAAGATAGATGTACAAAAACTAAAGGAAGAATTATCTTCTCAAGTATTAAAAGAGTTGGAATATAAAATTCCAGTATCAGCTAGAATAATAGATTCAAAAGATAAATATAATGTTGGCAAAAATATGATAGAATATGTAGTAACAGTAACTACAAAGGAAGATATAGCAAAATTAGATATATTGAGTAAAAGTGAAGCTGAATCTATAATTAAATCTAATGAAGAAAAGAAAAGTAAGGAAGAAGGAGAACAAAAACCTTCCAATCCTGAAAATAGACCTATTAATGATATAAGAAATGAATTTAAAGAAGATATAAAAAGTAATACTGATGATGAAGAAAATTAATAAAATGTAAGTCACTTAAGGAGGAATATTTCAATTGATTATTCAAAAAAAATTTATAGTATCAGAAGAAAAATTTGAAAGAGAATTATTTGGAGATTTTGATGAAAATATAAAACTAATCGAAAGTACTCTGAGTATAGATGTGATACTAAGAGAAGGTAATATTGTTTTAATGGGGGAAGAAAAAAATGTAGACTTAGCACTTAAATTAATGAATGAACTACATGATACAGTATCAAATGGTAAGTCTTTAGATAAACAAAGTATAACATATTCTTTATCCCTATTATTAGAAGGCAGTGAAATGAGAATAAAAGAGTTGGAGGATGTAATAGTTTTAACTAAAAAAGGTAAACCTGTACAACCTAAAACTTTAGGTCAAAAGAAATATGTAGATTTAATAAAAAGCAATGATATAACATTTGGAATAGGTCCAGCAGGAACAGGAAAAACTTATTTGGCAGTTGCCATGGCTGTTAGGGCATTTAAAAATGATGAAGTAAGTAGAATTATTCTTACTAGACCAGCTGTTGAAGCAGGAGAGAGCTTAGGTTTTTTACCAGGAGATATGAGAGATAAGGTAGACCCATATTTAAGACCTTTATATGATGCTTTATTTGATAT
The DNA here is from genome assembly GCA_900557165.1 of uncultured Clostridium sp. GTDB lineage: Bacteria > Bacillota > Clostridia > Peptostreptococcales > Peptostreptococcaceae > Terrisporobacter. Next base: position 27,991 of record USRS01000011.1, on the reverse strand, counting down.
GCTTGGACCAGATAGATTTAATAAATATTTAGAAAGAGGTAATATAGAAGTAGCACCACTGGCATTTATGAGAGGTAGAACCCTAGATAATGCCTTTATAATTTTAGATGAAGCACAAAATACTACACCAGAACAAATGAAAATGTTCTTAACAAGATTAGGATTTGGTTCAAAAGCTGTAGTTACAGGTGATATAACTCAAACAGACCTTCCAAATAATAAAAAAAGTGGTTTGCTTCAAGCTACAAAAATTCTTAAAAATGTTAGTGGAATAGGAAGTATGGAGCTAACGGAAAAAGATGTTGTAAGGCATGAATTAGTTCAAAGAATCATAAGAGCTTATGAAAAATTTGAAAAAAAAGAAGACCATAATTTAAATAAAAAACAAGAACTTAAAGCTAAAGATAAAAGTTCACAAAAATAATAGACTAGAGGTAGAATAATGGAATTAATAATAGATAATAGACAAGATAAATTAGAAGTAAATGAAGATTTAATGGAAAAAATAAAAGATATAATATCTGAATGTTTAGATTATGAAGGATATGACGATGATTATGAAGTAAGTTTATCTTTTGTTGATAATAAAGAAATACATCAATTAAATAGAGATTTTAGAGGAGTGAATAGACCAACAGATGTACTATCATTTCCTCTTTTAGTAGAAGATGAATTTGATGTTGATTTTGGAGAAGAGTCTTTAGGAGATATAGTTATATCTTTAGAAAGAGCCTTCGAACAAAGTAGAGAGTATAATCATAGTTTTGAAAGAGAAGTATGTTTTTTAGTATGTCATAGTATGTTCCATTTGTTAGGATATGACCATGACACTGAAGAAAATACAAAAGAAATGAGAGAAAAGGAAGAACATATTTTAAATAAGCTTGGAATAACAAGGGAGTAATTTTTATGAAAGATAAAAAAACTCGCCCTAGTATTATAGAAGCATTTAATGCTGCTATTCAAGGAATTATATACACATTTAAGTATGAAAGAAATATGAAAATACATTATATAATAGCAGTAGCCGTATTGATTATAAGTTTGCGCTTTGACTTAAATAAATTTGAAATGATGATTTTAATATTATCAATTTCATTAGTAATAATATCTGAAATGTTTAATACTGCTATAGAAAATACAGTGGATTTAGTTACGGATAAATATCATTATTTAGCAAAGATTGCTAAGGACGTGGCTGCGGGAGGAGTATTAATTTCAGCATTGAATGCAGTGGCTGTAGGATATCTTATATTTTATGATAAATTTACAGATTTATCTAAATCATTGATTTTTACCATAAGAAAATCAGATCCACATGTTACATTAATATGTATAGTATTAGTCTTAATAAGTGTAGTTGTAGTAAAAGCATTGACATCTACAGGAACTCCTCTAAAAGGAGGTATGCCAAGTGGACACTCAGCTTTGGCTTTTGCTATAGCTACAGCAATTACAATGTTAATTGAAAGACCCATAGTATCTGCATTAGCTTATATCATGGCAGTACTAGTTGCTCAAAGTAGAATAGAAGGTAAAATACACACATTTTGGGAAACTGTGGCAGGTGGACTATTAGGAATTTTAGTTGCCATGTTAGTTTTCCAATTAAAAATAATTAACTTTTACTAAAATGTGTTATAATATTAGATATTTATTTAATTATATAAAAAATATTTATTAAATTAATATAATCGTACAGAAAAAATGAACAATAACATAAACAAACAGTTAGGAGAGTCATACATGTTTAAATCAGGATTTGTAAGTATAGTAGGTAGACCTAATGTTGGTAAATCTACATTAATGAATAACGTAGTAGGTGAAAAAATCGCTATAATGAGTGATAAACCTCAAACAACAAGAAATACAATACAAGCAGTTTATACAAATGAAGAAATGCAAATAGTATTTTTAGATACACCAGGTATACATAAACCTAAAACTAAATTAGGAGAATTCATGGTAACTCAAGCTACAGATGCATTTAAAAATGTGGATGTTGTATTATATGTAGTTGATGAATCAAAGAAAATAGGACCAGGAGATAGAATGATTATAGAAGATTTAAGAAATATAAAAACTCCTGTCATATTAGTTATAAATAAAATGGATCAAATAGAAGAAGCTGATTTATTTAAATTAATGGAAATGTACAATAATGAAGGAATATTTAAAGGAATAGTACCTATATCAGCATTAAAAGGAAGAAATGTAAAAGAATTAATGAAAGTAATAGGTAACTATCTTGAAGAAGGTCCAAAATACTTCCCGGATTATATGATAACAGACCAACCAGAAAGAGTTTTAGTATCTGAACTAATAAGAGAAAAAGTACTACACTATGTTCATGATGAAGTTCCACATGGTGTAGCTGTTGAAATAGAAAGAATGAAATTTAGAAAAGACCAAAATATAGTAGATATTTCAGCTGTCATATGTTGCGAAAGACCTTCTCATAAAGGTATAATTATAGGAAAGAACGGAAGAAAATTAAAAGGAATAGGAAAAGCAGCAAGGGAAGATATGGAACTACTTTTAGGTACAAAAACAAATCTTCAGTTATGGGTAAAAGTTAAAGAAAACTGGAGAAATTCACAAAATTATATAAGTAATTTTGGATACAATGATAAATAAAGGTGGATTATATGGATAAGAAACAGGAAGATTCCAGGGATTTGTTGAGGGATGTTATATCCTTACTTGAAAATAATAAATTATTAGATCTAAGAGAATTACTAGAAGAATATCATATTATGGATATTTTTGATGTGATGGAACACTTAGATGAAGATAAAAAAATAAAATTATTTGAAGTATTACCAATCGATATGTCTGCTTCTATTTTAGAGGAAAGTGGACCTGAATTTTTTAGATCAATATTATCTAATATAGATCAAGAACATGGAAAAAATATATTAGAACAAATGTCTTTAGATGATTTAACTGATATCTTAAGTGAGATTGAAGAAGATGAGAGACATAGAATAATGAATCTTTTAAGTAAAGAAGATGCTGATGATGTAAAAGAATTATTAGTATATGATGAAGATTCTGCTGGTGGTATTATGACTACTGGCTATATTGAAATAAATAAAAATATGACAGCAAAAGAAGCAATAGATCATATGAGGGAAAATGCTCTTGATGCTGAAACTATATATTATATTTATGTAGTTGATAATGATGAAAAACTAGTAGGTGTTTTATCTCTTAGAGAACTTATAACGGCAAGAGATTCAGTTATAGTAGAAGATTTAATGAGTGAAAATATCATATCCATAGATGTAGATGAAGATAGAGAAGAAGCTGTTAGATTAGTATCTAAATATGATTTAATTGCCATACCAGTAATAGATAAAGAAGGTATATTAAAAGGAATAATAACAGTAGATGATATTATAGATGTAATGGAAGAAGAAGCTAGTGAAGACTTATATAAATTAGCCGGCTCATCTGAACATGAAAGAGATGTGGCTGAAAATGTAAATGCAACAACTCTTCAACAAGTAACATCTTCTGTAAGAGCTAGAATGCCTTGGTTAATAATTATACTAATCATGGGATTATTATCTACAATTATTTTAACAAAATTACCGTTTGTAGGAATTGACTCTAATTATGTAAAAATATTATTATTCTTACCCGTTATATTATGTTTAGGTGGAAGTATTGGAATGCAATCATCTTCCATAACAATTATGACCATATCTTCTAAAGATTCAGTATCAACTAATAATACAGTAAAAGAAATTTTAGTTGGTTTAATAACAGGCATAGTTTGTGGACTAATAGGAGGTCTAGGAACATATATCATAATAAATAATTTAAATATATCCTTATTAGTGAGTATATCAATATTAATAAATATGATATTTGGAGCTACTATAGGTGCCATTGTACCTAGTTTATTGAAAAAATTAGATATAGATACTTCTATAGTATCTGCGCCACTAGTATCAGTAATACTAGATTTTATAGGAATATGCATATTTTTCTTAATAACAACTGCTTTTTTATAAAAATACTAATAATAAGCAACTATATTATTAATTATTGAATAAAAAAATTTTAAAAGTTATGAATTATTTATACCATTCTTACGAAAAATATAAAAAACTGTAAGAAGGGGGCAATAATATGCATAATATATGTTGGCAATTTTTTAAGAAAAGTGGAAGTATAGAAGCTTATTTGTATATACACAATAAAAAGTCTTTACTTAAAAAGAAGGAAAAAAAGGGAGATAATTAATGGTAATAATAAACACCCAGGGTATAGTACTTAAATCAGTGCCTTATAAAGAAAATGACTTGATATTAACTGTATTTAGTAGGAAACTGGGTAAAATAGCTGTAATTGCGAGAGGAGCTAAGAAAAGTAAAAGTTCTTTATTATCGTCTTCTCAGATATTTTCATATTCAAACTTCACATTAAAAAAAGAAGGGCACATGTATAGAGTAACTCAAAGTGAAATTATAAAAAGTTTTTACAATTTATCTTATAATTTTGAGGCTTTTTCTTATGGAACGTATATTTTAAAATTAATTGATAATTTTATGATTGAAAATCAACCTAATAATAGACTATTTATACTATTAGCTCAAGCTCTTTATTTATTTTGTGAAGAGGATATAGATATGGAATATGTGACTTTATGTTTTGAACTTAAATTTTTAGATTACATAGGATTTAAACCTATTGTAAATACATGTGTTAGTTGTTACAATAAAGATTTTAAAAATCCTGTATTTAATATATATGAAGGTGGTTTATTGTGTGAAAAATGTAGTGTGAATTATGAACATAATTTAAAGATGAATATAACTACAGCTAAACTAATGGATTATATATTAAAAAATGATATTATATTATGTTCAAAAGCTAAAGTATCAAAATACCTAATAAATGAGTTAAGTAAAATATTAAAAATCTATATGAATGAATATTTAGGAAAGATAAATAAAAAATCATTAGATGTATTAAAAAGTCTAAATAAAAAGGGAGTGGAATAAATGAGTAAAATAACTATTGAAGCCATTGATCAAGTTATGGAAAGAGTTCCAGGAGCAACTTACGCTGAGGTAAGAGAAGCTCTTATAAAGAGTGATGGAGATGTGATTGATGCTATAATTTTACTACAAGAAAATTCTACAGAAAAAGAAAACAAAAACAAAAAAACTTTTGAAGAAGTATTTGGAAAAGACTCTGATAAAATCAAAGAAGAAATTACAGAACTTCTTAGAAAAAGCAACGTAATACGTATAGTAATTGAAAAAAATGGAAAAATAATAATGAATATACCTATTACTGTAGGTGTTGTTGGAGTAGTGTTTGCTCCAATATTAACATTAATAGGTCTTTCAGCATCTGTACTTGCAAAATATAGAATAAAAATTGAAAATGAAGATGAAGGCACAATAGTTGACTTAGGCGAATTTAGTGAAGAAAAATTAAATATCATTAAAGATATGGTTAGTTCTGCCACTAAAGATGTAAAACAAGCTGTAGATAAAAGAAATAAAAAAACAGAAGATAAAAATGAAGTAGATGACGACGATGTTATAATTGATCTTAATAAAAATGACTACAGAGAAAAAAGAGATGAAGAATAATAAATAATTAGCTAGTTTATTGACAAATTTTTTATGTTTTGTTATTCTTACAAATATAAACGAAGTATTAGGAGGCCTTTCGTAGATACGGAAGGCCTTATTATTATAAAAAGTTAAAGAAAATTAATTTAGGAGGTATTATTATGAATTTTCAAGATATGATACTAGCACTTCAAAGTTATTGGTCTAAACAAGGATGTATCATGATGCAACCTTATGACGTGGAAAAAGGTGCAGGAACTATGAATCCAAATACTATCTTAAGATCATTAGGACCAGAACCATGGAGCGTTTGCTATGTTGAACCATCAAGAAGACCTGCAGATGGTAGATATGGAGAAAATCCAAATAGATTATATCAACATCATCAATTCCAAGTTATATTAAAACCATCTCCAGATAATATACAAGAATTATACTTAAAAAGTTTAGAGGCTATAGGAATAAATCCTCTAGAGCATGATATAAGATTTGTTGAAGATAACTGGGAATCAACTACAGTTGGTGCTTGGGGACTTGGATGGGAAGTATGGCTAGATGGTATGGAAGTTACTCAGTTTACATATTTCCAACAAGTTGGAGGTATTGAATGTGAACTTGAAACTGGTGAAATAACTTACGGTTTAGAAAGACTAGCAATGTACATCCAAGATGTTGACAGCGTATATGATTTAAAATGGAATGATAAAATAACTTACGGTGACGTTTTCAAACAAGCTGAATTTGAAAATAGTACATATTCATTTGATGAATGTGATGCAGAAATGTTATTTAATTTATTTGATACATATGAAAAAGAAGCATTAAGAATAATCGAGAGAGGATTAGTAATACCTGCTTATGATTACGTATTAAAGTGCTCTCATACATTTAACACACTAGATGCAAGAGGTGCAATAGGTGTTAGTCAAAGAGCATCATTTATAGGTAGAGTTAGAAATATGTCAAAAGCTGTAGCAGAGCTTTATGTTAAACAAAGAAAAGAAATGGGATATCCACTATTAAAGGAAGGTGACAAATAATGAATAATTACCTTTTATTAGAGATTGGGGTAGAAGAATTACCATCAAGATTTGGACAAACTACATTAGATCAAATAGAAAATAATTTAAGTAAATTACTTAAAGAAGAAAGAGTAAACTTTGATAATATAGATAAATATGCAACGCCAAGAAGATTAACTTTTGTTATAAAAAACTTAGCTGATAAAGCAAGTGATTTAGAAGAAGAAGTTAAAGGGCCTGCTAAAAAAATCGCAGTTGATGAAGAAGGAAACTTCACAAAACCAGCTCTTGGATTTATGAAGAGTAAAGGTTTAGACCCAGAAAATGTATACTTTAAACAAGTAGGAAATGCTGAATATTTATTTGGTACAATTAAGCAATCTGGAAAAGAAACTGCTGAAATATTAAAAAATATAATACCTACAGCTATTAAAAATGTAACATTCCCTAAAGCTATGCGTTGGGGCGGAAAAAATATGAGATTTGCCAGACCAATAAGATGGATGGTTGCTCTATTAAATGATAATGTATTAGATGTTAATTTAGAAGGTATAAAAGCATCTAATGTTACAAAAGGACATAGATTCTTAGGAGAAAGAGAATTTGAAGTAAATTCAGTTGAAGATTACTTTGAAAAATTAGAAAAAAACTACATAATATTAGATCAACATAAAAGAAAAGCAATGATAAAAGAACAAGCTATAGAAGTAGCTAACTCATTAGGTGGAGAAGTTGAACTTGATGATGATTTATTAGAAGAAATAACATTCTTAGTAGAATATCCAACTGCTTTTTATGGGGAGTTTGAAGAAGATTATGTTAAACTTCCGAAAGAAGTTGTAACTACACCTATGAAAGAGCATCAAAGATACTTCCCAGTATCAAAAGATGGTAAATTATTACCATACTTCATAGCAGTTAGAAATGGTGATTCTCATAGAATAGATATAGTAAAAGCAGGTAATGAAAAAGTTTTAAAAGCAAGACTTGCAGATGCTCTATTCTTCTATAAAGAAGATACTAAAAAACCATTAGAAAGCTTTGTAGATAAATTACAAACCGTTGTATTCCAAGCTAAACTTGGAACAGTTTACGATAAGAGTTTAAGAATAGATAAATTATCACAAACTATATTAAATGAATTAAATATGAGTGAAAGTGCAAAAAATACTCAAAGAGCAGCAAAACTTTGCAAAGCTGACCTTGTAACTAATATGGTATTTGAATTTACTGAACTTCAAGGTATAATGGGGAGAGACTATGCAAAAGTTGGTGGAGAAAATGAAGAAGTATGCCAAGCTATATTTGAACATTATCTTCCAAGATATGCAGGAGATATATTACCTGAAACTAATGCAGGTATAGCCTTATCTATAGCTGATAAACTTGATTCAATAGCAGGATTCTTTGCTATAGGAATTAAACCATCAGGATCTCAAGACCCTTATGCTCTAAGACGTCAAGCTTTAGGTATACTTTCGATCTTATTAGATAAAAAATTATCTGTTAACTTAAATAATTTAATAAATGCAGCATTAGATAATTATTCAAACTTAGAATTTAATAAAGAAGAAGTTGCTTCTCAAATAGTTGAATTCTTCGTAGAAAGAGTTAAAAACTTATTCAAAGATTTAGGAATAAGATATGATGTTATAGATGCAGTATTAAATAACAATTTAAATGATATATCAGATATACATACAAGAGCTCTTGAATTAAATAGATGGCTTCAAAAAGATGAACTAGTTGAAATGTTAACAGCGTTCAATAGAGTTTCTACTTTAGCCCAAAAAGCAACTACTGATATAGTAAAAGAAGAATTACTAAAAGAAGATGCAGAAATTAAATTATACAATGGATTTAAAGAAATTAAATCAAATGTAGAAAGTTTACTAGTTGATAAAAAATATAATCAAGCCCTTGATGCTTTTGCAACATTAAGACCATTAGTTGATAATTTATTTGACAATGTAATGGTAATGGATAAAGATGAATCAGTAAAAGAAAATAGACTAGGATTATTAAAACAAATTTATAGCACAATGCTTACAATTTGTGACTTATCTAAAATTGTATATAAATAAACAGTTTAAATAAAATAAAGAGCCTTCCTTAGCTAAGAAAAATTTAAGGAAGGCCTTTTTGACTAATAATAATAAGTGTAACTTACATCTTATTAATAAATAAATATAGTATGCATTAATATCTACAATACAGTTAAAACTAAATATATATATAATTGAGTTGATTAAAAAATATAACATAAATAACTGATAAATATATTTACATAGTCGTATATATGGTTATATAATATACTATATAAAATATAACGGATAAAAAGTATAGCATATTGAAAGAAGGTGATTGTCATTCAATTAAATCAAAGACAACAAAAGATAATAGAGATAGTAAAAGAAAATGAACCTATAACAAGTGAACAAATTGCTTCTATGTTAAATGTTACTCGTGCTACATTAAGATCTGATTTAGCAATACTTACAATGACAGGAATATTAGATGCAAGACCAAAAGTAGGTTATTTTTATTCAGGAATAAAGAATTTCAACTTAATGGGAAGCGATATAAAAGATAAAAATGTTGAAGATATAATGAGTATTCCTGTAATAGCTAAGAAGGATGATAGCTTATATGAAGTTATAGTAAATATGTTTTTATCAGATGTTGGAAGCATATTTATAATAGATGATGATGAAAATCTATGTGGTATAGTTTCAAGAAAAGATTTACTAAAAGCAACGATAGGTGGAGCAGATATGAATAAGATGCCTATAGGAATGATAATGACTAGAACTCCTAATATAATTACCGTAGAAAAAGAAGATAGTGTTATTATAGTTGCAAAAAAAATAATAGAGCATGAAATAGACTCTATACCAGTAGTAGAAAATTTAGATGATAATAGATGTAAGATAGTAGGAAAAATATCAAAAACAAATATTACAAAATTGTTTTTAGAAATGGTAGACAATTAAGGAGGAGATTATGGAGAGTTTTATATTATATGCAATATCAGACTCTATTGGGGAAACAGCTCAACAAGTTGCAAAAGCTGCAATATCACAATTTGATATAAAAGAAGAAACTTATGATATAAGAAGATTTCCTTATGTATCAACTAAGGAAACTCTTATGGAAATATTAGAAAGTGCAAAAAATGAAAATTCAATAATTGTATATACGCTAGTAAGTGAAAATTTAGGAGATATTGTTGAAGATTTCTGTGCAAAAGAAAATTTACACTGTGTAGATTTAATGTCTCAGATAGTAAATATATTATCTGAAAAAATTGGAACTCCTCCAAAGAGAGAACCAGGAATAATAAGAAGAATGAATGAAGAATACTTCAGGAGAATAGAGGCTATAGAATTTGCAGTTAAATATGATGATGGTAAAGATCCAAGAGGTGTATTAAAAGCAGATTTAGTACTAGTTGGTATATCTAGAACATCTAAAACACCTTTAAGTATGTATTTAGCAAATAGAAATATAAAAGTAGCTAATATTCCTTTAGTACCAGAAATTCCAATACCAAAGGAAGTTTATGAAATCAATCCTAAGAAAATTATAGGACTTACAAATACTCCAGAAAAATTAAATGAAATAAGGCAATCAAGATTAAAAGCTCTTGGACTGTCAAGTAATGCTAACTATGCAAAATTAGATAGAATTTTAGAGGAGTTAGATTATTCAGAAGAAGTTATGAAAAAACTGTCTTGCCCAGTTATAAATGTTGCAAATAAAGCAATAGAAGAGACAGCAGGATTAATTTTAGATATAATGAAGGAAAATGGTTTAAAGAAAAAAATACATACAAGTAAATAAATCTATTTTTATAGATTTCCATAAATAAATATTTTTAAAGGGGATTTTATATATGTGTATGAGATATGTTTATAGCTTTAATGAAGGTAGTAAAGAAATGAAATCTTTACTAGGAGGTAAGGGTGCTAACTTAGCTGAAATGACTAAGATAGGATTACCAGTACCACCAGGTTTTACAATAACAACTAAGGCTTGTAACGATTACTATGAAAATAACAAAACAATAAAACAAGAAATAATAGATCAAATAGAAGAAAAATTATCAATTTTAGAAAAAGATTTAAATAAAAAATTAGGTAGTGAAGAGAACCCACTTTTAGTATCTGTTCGTTCTGGGGCAGTTATATCAATGCCAGGTATGATGGATACAATATTAAATTTAGGTTTAAATGATAAAACTGTTTTAGCTTTAGCTAAAGCAACTGATAATGAAAGATTTGCCTATGATAGTTATAGAAGATTTATACAAATGTTCTCTGATGTTGCTATGGAAGTTCAAAAATATAAATTTGAAAATGTATTAGATAGATATAAAGAAGAAAATAATTTTAAATTTGATACAGATTTAACAACTGAACACTTAAAAGCAATTGTTGAAGAATATAAAAATATATATAAAAAAGAGGTTGGAGAAGATTTTCCACAAGATCCTAAAAAACAATTAATGTTAGCGGTAGAAGCTGTATTTAGATCTTGGAATAACCCAAGAGCTATAGTTTACCGTAGATTAAATGATATAGATAATAACTTAGGAACTGCAGTTAATATACAATCAATGGTATTTGGTAATATGGGAGATACTTCTGGAACAGGAGTTGCTTTTACAAGGGACCCAGCTACAGGAGATAATAAATTACTAGGAGAATACTTAATAAATGCACAAGGTGAAGATGTTGTGGCAGGTATAAGAACTCCTCAACCAATAGATACATTAAAAGAAGTTATGCCAGAGATTTATAAACAATTTATAGATACAGTAAAAACACTAGAACATCACTACAAAGATATGCAAGATGTTGAGTTTACTATAGAAAAAGGAAGATTATTTTTCTTACAAACTAGAAATGGTAAAAGAACTGCAGCATCTGCCATAAATGTGGCTGTTGATTTTGTTAATGAAGGACTAATAACTAAAGAAGAAGCTATAATGAGAATTGAGCCTAAACAATTAGATCAATTACTTCATCCTAAATTTGAAGATAAAGCATTAAAAGAAGCAACAGTTTTAACAAAAGGTTTGCCAGCATCTCCAGGAGCTGGAAGTGGTAAAATATACTTTAGTGCAGAAGATGCAGCAAAAGCTTCACAAAATGGAGAAAAAGTAATACTTGTTAGACAAGAAACTTCTCCAGAAGATATAGAAGGAATGGTATGTTCTGAAGGTATACTTACTGCAAGAGGTGGTATGACTTCTCATGCAGCAGTTGTTGCAAGAGGTATGGGTAAATGCTGTGTTGCTGGATGTGGAGAAATTAAGGTTGATGAAGCTGCAAAAGAAGTTAGAAAAGATGATTTAGTTTTAAAAGAAGGAGATTTTATATCTCTTGATGGTTCAACAGGAGTAGTATACTTAGGAGATGTAGCTAAAGTAGAAGCTACAATGACTGGTAATTTTGAAAAATTAATGAATTGGGTTGATGAAATTAGAGAAATAAGAGTTAGAACTAATGCTGATAATCCAAGAGATGCTAAGGCTGCTGTAGATTTTGGAGCAGAAGGTATAGGACTTTGTAGAACTGAGCATATGTTCTTTGATGAAGATAGAATACCAGCAGTTAGAAAAATGATTTTATCAAATACTGTAAAAGATAGAGTTGAAGCTTTAGACAGGCTACTTCCTATGCAACAGCAAGATTTTGTTGATATATACAAAGTTATGGGAGATAGACCTGTTAATATAAGATTATTAGATCCACCATTACATGAGTTCTTACCTCATGATGATGAAACAATAAATGAGTTAGCTAAGGATATGAATATAGATGCAAAAGAAATCAAAAAGAGAATAGTTGACTTAGCAGAATTCAATCCAATGCTTGGACATAGAGGTTGTAGACTTGCTGTAACTTATCCAGAAATAGCAGTTATGCAAACAAAAGCAATAATAAATGCAGCTATAGAAGTAAATAAAGAAGGTTTAAATGTGGAGCCAGAAATAATGATACCTTTAGTTGGTGCATTAAATGAATTTAGAAATGTAAAAAATACTATAGTAGAAACTGCAAATAAAATAATTGAAGAAAATAATGTGAACTTAAAATATACAGTAGGTACAATGATAGAAATACCTAGAGCATGCTTAATAGCTGATGAAATAGCAAGAGAAGCAGATTTCTTTTCATTTGGTACTAATGATTTAACACAAATGACATTTGGTTATTCTAGAGATGATGCTGGAAAATTCTTAAATGAATATGTGGATAAAGAAATATTAGAAAAAGATCCATTCCAAACTTTAGATCAAAATGGTGTTGGAAAATTAGTTAAAATGGCAGCAAATCTTGCTAGAGAAGAAAAAGGCGATAAAATTAAACTTGGAATTTGTGGAGAGCATGGAGGAGATCCAGCATCAGTAGAATTTTGTTATAAAACAGGATTAAACTATGTATCTTGTTCACCATATAGAGTTCCAATAGCTAGACTTGCAGCTGCACAAGCTACTATAAAAAATAAGAAATAGATATAAATATAAATAAAACCCCAGAAGTACTAATTAATAGTACCTATGGGGTTTTTATGTATTTTATTTTATTATCATTAAATCTTTAGTTACATTATTTAACACTTCACAACCATCTTCAGTTATTAGTACTAAATCTTCTATTCTAACACCAACTTCTCCCGGTAAATATATACCTGGTTCAACGGAGAATATCATTCCTGGTTTTAAAATATTTTCATTTACAGAAGATACATCACCAAATTCATGACACTCCATTCCTATGGAATGACCAGTTCTATGAGTGAAGTATTGTCCATATCCTTTTTCTGATATATAGTCACGACAAGCATTGTCCACATCACAGAATCTATTTCCAGGTTTACAAGCAGCTATACCTCTTAAGTTAGCTTCTTTGACTATTTCATACACTTCTTTTCCTTTTTGAGAAACTTCTCCTATAAATACTGTTCTAGTCATATCTGAGCAGTATCCATCTTTTACACAGCCTATATCAATTACTACAGAATCTCCCAATTTACCTTTTGAATTACCTGATTCATGATGAGGGTCAGCAGCATTTGCTCCATATCCTATGATAGGATCAAACGAAAATTCAGGAGCATCCATTTCACAGTAAAATTCGAATAATTTATCTGCTATTTCCAACTCAGTGAAATTTTCTTTTACTAGTGGTATTATTTTTTTCATTGCTGCATCGTTAATTTTAGAAGCCGCTCTCATTAATTGCTGCTCTTCTTCGTCTTTTATTTGACGAATATTGTCTATTATAAACGATCCATCTATGAATTTTGTAGCATTTAATTTATTCATCAAAGGTAATAAGAATTTAGCTGGCCATACTTTATCTATACCAACTACTGTGTTTTCTCTCATAAGATTTGCCAACATTCCTACATAATAATCAGTATCATCGAAGTAAATTATCTCAGCTCCTTCAATTGGAGTAGACTGTGGGAATAATTTACCTATAAATAATTTATGGTTACCATGGATATCAAGATAAAGAACAACCATTCTTTCTCCACAATTTAACATACGCCCAGTTAAATAGCATATAGAAGCAGGGTCGGCTACTATTAATTGAGGAACATTATTTTCTTTCATTGATTCCATAATTCTTTTTAATTTAATTTGATTCATTGATAAATCCCCCTATAAAAATATAAATAAATATAAAATTTAATTATTCAAATTAACTTTAAAATAATTGTAGTATTGATGTCTAATAAAGTCAATATAAGTCATATAAAAGTAAATAGTATAAAATTAAAATAAAATAAATAAAATATAAATAGACACAATTTAGATATATTGTAAAAAATATCATATTTATACAAAAATATATTGCCATAATGTGTTATTATTAAATTTTTATATTATAATTACAAATAAAACTTATTTTATAGCATAAGGAGATTAACAATATGAGAGCTTATGAAAGAATGTTAAACTATATAAAAATATGGACTACAAGTGACAGCAGCAGTGAAAGTGTGCCATCTACTTCTCGTCAATTTGATTTAGCAAGAATATTAGTAGAAGAAATGAAAAAACTAGGGATAGAAGATGCCCATGTTGATGATAAATGTTATGTTTATGGGACTTTACCAGCAAAAAAAGGATATGAAGACAAAACAAAATTAGGATTTATAGCTCATCTAGATACATCAGAAGATATGAGTGGTCAAAATGTAAATCCACAAATTATAGAAAATTACGATGGAAAAGATATAAATCTTGGCGAAAGTGGTAGGGTAATAAAAGTTTCTGATTTTGAACACTTAAAAGACTTTAAAGGAAGAACTTTAATAACTACAGATGGAAGTACGTTACTGGGGGCAGATGATAAGGCTGGTATAGCAGAAATAATGACTGCCATAGAAATAATTCAAAAAGAAAACATACCTCATGGGAAAATAAGCATAGGATTTAATCCAGATGAAGAAATAGGAACTGGGGCACATAATTTTGATGTAAAAAAATTTGCAGCAGACTTTGCTTATACTGTAGATGGTGGTTTAGAAGGACAAATTGAATATGAAAATTTCAATGCTTCTTCTGCTTTATTTGAAATAAAAGGTATAAATGTTCATCCAGGAAGTGCAAAAGATATAATGGTAAATTCTCAATTAATAGCCATGGAAATAAATTCTATGATACCAAATGAGACGCCAGCTAATACAGAAGGTTATGAAGGTTTTTATCATTTGATAGAAAGCTTAGGTACAGTGGAATATTCAAAATTAAATTACATAGTAAGAGACCATGATGCAGAAAAGTTTGAAGAAAGAAATAAATTCCTGAAAAATATAGAAAAAACTATCAATGAAAAATACGGTGAAGATACAGTAACTCTTACTATAAAAGAACAATATAGAAATATGAAAGAAAAAATAGAACCATGTATGCACTTAATAGAAAATGCTAAAAAAGCAACAAAAGCTGTTGGATTAGAGCCTACAGTAGATGCCATACGTGGAGGAACTGATGGAGCACAATTAAGTTTCAAAGGGCTTCCTTGTCCAAACCTAGGAACTGGAGGAGCAGCTTATCATGGAGTCTATGAGCATATAAGTGTAGAGGGTATGGATAAGGTTGTTGATATACTTGTGGAATTAGTAAAAATTTATGCTAGCATATAGTGTATCTTTATAAAAATGTTGTGCTATACTTATTAGTAAATAATTATAAAATATATCAGGAGGGTAAATATCATATGATTAGACAAGGGGAAAATCAAGAAAATAAAAAAGATAAATCTAGTGAAGTTATGGAAAAATTATTAAAAACTAGAACTATATTTATATCTGGGGAAATAAATCAAGAATTAGCAGAAAAAGTTTCAACTCAATTGTTATTATTACAAGAAATGGGAGAGGAACCTATAAAATTATTTATAAATAGCCAAGGTGGTCATGTGGAAGCAGGAGATACTATACATGATATGATAAAATTTGTTAAACCTAAAGTACTTGTAATAGGAACTGGATGGGTTGCCAGTGCAGGAATAACAATATATCTTGGAGCAGATAAGGAAAATAGATACTCACTTCCAAATACTAGATATTTAATACATCAACCAATGGGTGAGTGTAGAGGTCAAAGTACTGATTTAAGTATAGAAGCAGAACAAATAATAAAAGTTCGTAAAAGAGTTAATAGTATAATTAGTGAAGCTACAGGTCAGCCAATAGAAAGAGTAGAACAAGATACTGATAGAAATTATTGGATGAATGCTTCGGAAGCTGTGGAATATGGTGTGGTAAATAAAATCATAAGTAGTTATGATGAGTTACCAACAGTATAAATTTAATACATAAAAGAAATACTGTTCTTACAGAAATCTATAAGAACAGTATTTTTATTGATCTTTTTTTATAAGCCATCTATAATATCCATTATTATTTTTTTCGTATTTAAGTATGGCATCAAATTTATTGCCATCTTTACCAGTCATGGACTTTACCTTGGCTTCACCTTTTTTTAATAAACTTTTAACCATGGTTTTAGTAGGTTTTTTCTTAAAAAGTTGTAAATATTTATCTTCTTTAAATATTCCATACTTGCAGTTTTTAGAATTTGTACAGAAAAATCCCTTTTCACTTTCTTTTACATCTCCTCCACAAGCCGGACATTTTCCTAAAACATCATCACTTGTTTTAGAAGATTTATTTGAAGTTTTTGAGGTCTTATTATCTGCAAATTTATTTTTATTATAAACAATACTTTCTGTATTTATTTTTCTAGGTATGTCAGATTTAATTAAATTAACACTATTCCAAATAAAGTTCATAATATTATTTAGATATTCTTTTCTAGTAAATTTACCTTTTTGAATATCGCTCAAACTTTTCTCCAGTTTACCTGTATAATCCACGTCAAAAAGCTCTTTAACAGGGAAAATTTCTACTAAATTTTTACCTAAATCAGTTATATAATAAGATTTACCTTTTTTAGTTACATATCCAACTTGATTGATTTTTTTTAGAACTTCAGCACGAGTAGCAGAAGTACCAATGGAATATCCAGATAAAACTGTTGTATCGTCTTCAGAAACATTTTTACCACAGTTTTTCATCGCTTTAAGCAAAGTGTCCTCTGTATATGATTTAGGAGGAGTAGTTTGCTTACTTAAAGGTTTGATTTCTATAACTTCTACAACTTCATCTTTATTTATCATAGGAAGTAAATCATCTTTTTCTTCTTTGTTATAAACTTCTAAGTAACCTTTTACTTTAAGAACTTTACCTTTTGTGATAAAAGTGTTTTTATCCACAGTAGTTTTTATTTCAGTATTTTCATATTCTGCTGGTGGCATAAAGTTAGCTATAAATCTATCTTTGATGGCATTATAAACAATTGTTTCATCAGGTGATAAATTTGTTGGTACTATATAAGTTGGTGTGATAGCACTATGGCTATCAACTTTTGAAGAGTCAAAAACTCTTTTTGTTTTAGTAAATTTAATTTTATCCTCATAAGGTAGACCTTTTTTAAGTCTTTCTAAAGTATCAGCAGTTTTACCAACTAAACTTTCTTCTAGATAGATAGAATCAGTTCTAGGATAAGTAATATATCCACCCTTACCTTTACCTTCGTATAAAGACTGACAAACACTAAGAACCTTGTCAGAAGTAAAATGACTATACTTAGAAGTAATATAACCTTGTAAAGATGTTAAAGAAAATAGCTTAGGAGCATATTCTTTAGAAGTAGTTACTTTTTTATCAGTTATAGTACCTTCAATAGAATTTATATTATCAATTATTTCTTTTACTTCTTCTTCAGTATCAAATTTACTATTTTTGTTTTTTATTAATTTGCCTTTATATTTACCGTTTTTACATTTAAAACTTCCCTCTATTTCAAAATAAGTTTTTGGAATAAAGTTTTTAATTTCCATATCTCTATCATAAACAAGTTTTACTGTTGGAAGTATAACACGTCCTATATTTAACAATTTTCCATTTCCATATTTTAATGTGGCAATGGAAGTAAAATTAATACCTATTAACCAGTCAGTTATTAATCTAGTATAACCTGCAGCTTGTAAATTTCTCATTTCCACGTCATCTTTAAGATTTTCAAGTCCTTTAGTAATATCTTGAGGAGTCCATTCATTGACAAGTATCCTTTTAACAGGCTTTTTGTTTTTTGCCATTAAAAAAATTAAAAAAGAAATTAATTCACCTTCACGGTCGTTATCTGTTGCATTTATAATATATTCAACATCATCTCTATGAATTAGACTATTAACTACATTAAATTGATCTTTTTTAGAATCATCAATTTTAAATTTAAATTTATCTTGAGGAATAAATGGAAAGTTTTCAAATTTCCAAGACCCAGAATATTTATCTTTATCATAATCCTTCATATCATATAAAGAAACTAAATGTCCAACTGCATAAGTGATAAGATATCCATTTCCTTCAAAATATCCGTTACGCCTAGTTTTTGCACCTAAAAAAGAAGCAATAGTTTTAGCCACAGATGGTTTTTCTGCTAAAATAAGTTTCATTTTCTACCTCCTTTTGAACATTTACAATATTATCATAGAATGGATGTTCGCTCAAGTATTTGAAAATTAAATTCTTATACCCTTACATAATACTATATATTGTAGTAAAATATAAAAGTATTTATAAGTAGAAATTTTTCGAAGGAGATTAGATAATGCAAAATATTAAAATACAATATCTTAATGATGATATAAAAAGATTAGAATACATAGATGGAAAATCTGACTGGATAGATTTAAGAGCAGCAGAAAGAGTTGAACTAAAAGCAGGAGAATTTAAATTAATACATTTAGGTGTGGCGATGGAATTACCTAAAGGGTATGAAGCTCACATAGTTCCAAGAAGTTCAACATTTAAAAACTTTGGAATAATACAAACAAATCACTGTGGTATAGTAGATAATACTTACTGTGGTCCAAATGATTGGTGGTTCATGCCAGCATTTGCTCTTAGAGATACAGTTATAGAAGTGAACGATAGAATATGTCAATTTAGAATTCAAGAAAATCAACCTAAAATAATTTTCAATGAAGTTGACAAACTTCAAGCTGAAGATAGAGGCGGTATAGGAAGTACTGGTACAAAATAATTTAATTACAAAGGTTAGCTAAATATTAGCTAGCCTTTTATTATTCTCTAAAATTCAACAATTAATCATGTAAATAATGTCAAAACAATGTAACTTATGGACAATAAGTTACATCTTTGCAATAATATTAATAGTAATATTCAGGATAGTAATATTTAAAACCATTATTGAAATGTTTTTAATTCAATAATATTTTAAATTGTAGTTTGAGAGGAGTTGAGTAAATTATAACTTAAATTAAGTTATAAGATATTTATGAGTATAGATAAAAAATATATTTTAGCAGGAGCAATAGCTTCATCAATAATGTTACATACAGGAATGACTACAGCTTTTGCAGCTACAGAATATAAGGTAATAACTGCAGATGCAGTAAACTTTAGAAGTGGACCATCTACAAGTTATTTATCATTAGGTAGCTTTAATAAAGGTGATAAAGTTGAGTACTTAGGGACTAGTGGTTCATGGGTAAAAGTTAAATACAATAATAAAACAGGATATGTATATGGGTCTTATGTGGGAAATTATGCGACTATAACACAATATGTTACTGCTACAACATTAAATGTGAGAAGTGGAGCAGGAACAAGTTATTCAGTTTTAGGAAGTTTAAGCAAAGGAACAAAAGTAGAAGTAATATCAACAACAAATGGATGGTCAAAAATAAACTACAACGGATCAATAGGATATGTTTCAAGTCAATATTTAAGTAGTTCATCTACAGATAGTTCAACATCAACAACATCCTCATCAGTAAATAAAGTAATATCACTTGCAAAATCTTTACTTGGTAAATCTTATGTATGGGGAGCACAAGGTCCAAGTACTTTTGACTGCTCTGGATTTACTTATTATGTTTTTAAAAATGCAGCAAATATTACTTTACCAAGAGTATCTCAAGATCAAAGTACTTATGGAACTTATGTAAGTAAAAGTAATTTAAAAGTTGGGGATTTAGTATTCTTTGATACAAACGGTGCCAATGATGGTAATGTAAGTCATGTTGGTATATACTTAGGAAATAATCAATTTATACATGCATCATCAAGTAAAGGTAAAGTTGTAATATCAGAAATGAGTTCTTATTATTCAGGAGCTTATGTAAATGCAAGAAGAGTTTTATAAATAATAAACTGTCTCTATTTAGAGGCAGTTTTTAATTTAAGAACAAAATAATCTTAATATGCATATATTCATTATGATAGACTATTTGTCTATTTAAATTAACTATAAATGGAGTTGATTAATTTATAGCTAGACTATAAAAATTAATATGGAAAATAATAAATTTATATCATATATTGATGAAATAGCTGTAACAGATGAAAGTAGTAAAAAAATTACTATTGATAATCTAAACCTTAGAAAAAGTTCTTCAACAAAAGATGATATAATACTTACTATTCCAAAAGGTGCAGAAGTTGAGATTATACCTGAAAATAAGGGTTGGTCATTAATTAAATATAAAGATACTATTGGATTTGTATATAATAAGTATTTATCAGACAAAAAGAATGAACAAACTATAAAAAAATATGTAAATGTGGCAACTTTAAACTTTAGAAGTGGACCATCCACAAGTTATAGCATAATAAGTACTTTATCTAAGGGTACAAAAGTAGAAGTTATATCAACGACAAATAATTGGTCAAAAATAATTTATGATGGAAAAATAGGTTATGTATCAAGTGAGTATTTAAGTAAAAGTATAGATTTAAATGATAAAACTTCAACTTTGGAAACAGCTGATAAGATAATATCCTATGTTAAAGGTTTACTTGGTAAAAAATATGTATGGGCAGATGAAGGGCCGGATACTTTTGATTGTTCAGGATTTACATGGTATGTATATAAAAATGTGGCGAAAATATCCATACCAAGAACGTCAAAAGACCAAGGTGTTTATGGAACTTATGTTAGCATAAAAAACTTAAAACCTGCTGACTTAGTATTTTTTGACACTGTTGGAGTTAAAGATAATATTATATCCCATGTGGGAATTTATATTGGGAATAATCAGTTTATACATGCGTCATCAAGTAAAGGTAAAGTTGTAATATCAAATCTAGAAAATTATTATCTAGATAGATTTGTAAATGGAAGAAGAATATTAAAATAAATTATTTTAAAGGACATATATGAGAGTATATGTCCTTTTGTGTTATAATTTCAAAATAAGGGAAAAAAATTCAAGGGGGGAAAGAAAATAAATAACTACGAACTTTCAAAATCATATGAAGAAAGTTTGTCTTTATATGATAAAAAAACAAAGGGGATTTATTATACACCAAAAATAATTGTAGATTACATATTGGAAGAGTTATTAATTAATTATGATATTATAAAAAATCCAGAACCAAAAATATTAGATTTGTCATGTGGCTGTGGAAATTTTTTATTAGAAGCATTTGATATATTGTATAAATTAATAAAAACTAATTTAAAAGCTATAAATGAAAAATATGGTGAACATTATATTGATAATATAAGCACTCATATTATAACAAAATGCATTTATGGAACAGATTTAGACACAAATGCAATTGAAATCTTAAAAGAAACACTTGTTGAGAAAAAAAGATTTTATGATAATCAAAAGTACGACTTTTTTATAAATATAAATAATATAACTTGTGAAGATGGTTTAAAAAAAAATTATAATATAAAATTTGATTATATAATTGGCAATCCACCTTATATAGGACATAAAATATTAGATAAAAATTATAAAAAATTTTTATTAAGAGAATATAAAGAAGTTTATAGAGATAAAGCCGATTTATATTTTTGTTTTTATAAAAAATCTATAGATTTATTAAAAATAGATGGTAAAATAGGTCTTATTACGCCAAGATATTTCATGGAAAGTCCATCAGCAAAACTTCTTAGAGCTTATTTATTAAAAAATACGAATATAAATAAGCTAGTAGATTTAAATGAAATAAATGTATTTAAAAATTTAGGTATTTCAGCCCTTATAACTATTTTAGAAAAGAAGAAAAAATATAATATTGTTTCTGTATATAAGGTAAATGATATTAAAAATATAGATTCAATAAAAAATTTAAACTATCTGCTAAATGATAAAAGTTGTGAAAAAATAAATATAAATCAAAAAGATTTAGAAGATAAGTGGATTATTCTAAACAGTGAAGATAAGATTATTTATGAAAAAATAGAAAGAAAATGTGAATATACCTTAGAAGATATAGCTATAAGTTTTCAAGGTATAATAAGTGGATGTGATAAGGCATTTGTAATAAACAAGGATGATGAAAGAATAGAACATATTGATAAATTGCTTTTAAAAAACTGGATAAAAAATAAAAATATAAATAAGTACATAATAGAAGAAAGTACTCAAAAGTTAATTTATTCAAATGATATAGATGATATTAAAAAGTATCCTTATATAGAAGAAAAATGTTTTATGTTTTATAAGCAAAAATTAGAAAATAGACGTGAATGCATAAGAAAATCAAGAAAATGGTATGAGTTGCAATGGGGACGAGACAAATCTTTGTTTGAAAGACGGAAAATAATGTATCCTTATAAAAGTACAAGTAATAAGTTTGCTATAGATGAAAATAAAAATTTTAGTAGTGCAGATGTATATTCTTTTTATATAAAAGAAGAATTTAAAGAAGAATTTTCTTATGAGTATTTAGTAGGTTTATTAAATAGCCATATATATGATAAATATTTTAAAATGATAGGTAAAAATATGGGTAATAAAATTTATGATTATTATCCAAATAAAGTGATGAAGTTAAAAATTTTTAAAGATGATAATTATAGTAAGGTAGAAGCTCTTAGCAAAAAAATAATTTCTATAGAAAAACAAATTGGAATAAGTAAAAATAAGTTGAAATTGCAAGGTAAAAATAATATCCTTAATAAGGAAATTTATTACCTTGAAAATGAAAGCCATTTCCTTCAAAATAAAATTAACGAGTTAATTAATAAATCACTTAATTTATAACACTTTATATAAAAATAATTCATATAATAAAATAATGAATTATTTAGGGGTGAGATAAATGATAAAAATGAATATAAATGAAGAAGAAAAAAGAGTTTATATTGATGTTAGTGGTTTTATAAGCAAAAAAGAAGCAAATAATTTTCTAAATTCATATAATCAGACTATGAAAAATAAAAAAAATTCATTATATAAATTAGTTGTAACTCCATCTTTTTTTGAATGTGAAGATGAAGAAGATATACGTACAGTATGTATATCTTTTTTAAAAAGTGGATTTAAAAAAATTTATTTAGTAGATGAAGATAATTATATAATGAATAACTTATCACTAAAACCAATTGAAAAGAAATTATTTTTTAAGTCAGTTAAAGTTGTAAATTCACAAAGGGCTATAAAATAATATAAAATTATATGGAGAGTATATAAATTAATATATATTCTCCAATAAAAAAAGTTAGGTGATAAAATGAAAAAAGGTCTTGTACTAGAAGGTGGAGGCACAAAAGGTGCTTATCAAATAGGCGCTTATGAAGCTTTAAGAGATTTAGGAATAAAGATTACTGGCATAGCTGGAACTTCCATAGGAGCATTAAATGGGGCATTCATTGCTCAAGGTGATTTTGAGTCTATGAAAGATATATGGGTAAATTATGACTATAAAAGTTTTATGAATATAGATGAAGATACATATGAAAGATATAAAAATATTGAAATGAAGGCAAAAAACTTACATGATGTAGTAGATCTAATGAATAAAGCTAGAAAAAAGCAAGGAATAGATATTACTCCCCTTAGAAAATTATTAGAAGAAAAAATTAATGAAGATAAAATAAGAAAATCTAATATAGATTTTGGAATAACAACAGCATATTGGGATGGTAAAATTTTTCCGCAACTACTTTATGTAGAAGATATACCAAGAGGAAGATTAGTCGATTATTTAATAGCTAGTGCATCATTACCCATATTTGATTTGGACAAGCTAGATGATAAGTTATATTTAGATGGAATGTTTTCTGATAATATTCCTATTAATATGTTGGCACAAAGAGGATATGATGATATAGTAGTAATTAGGTTAGTTGATGATTTTCTTGGTAAGAGGATAATAAATAAATATAATAACTTAAATTTAAAAGTTATTGTTCCTTCTCAAAGTTTAGGTGGATCGCTTAATAAAGATAAGGACCACATGGAAAGTAATATTAAGCTTGGTTATTTAGATACAATGAAAGCTTATAAAAGATATGATGGTGTCAAATATTTCTTCAATCTTGATTGTAAATATAATGAAGATTACTGTTTTAAAAAAATCAGTAGTTTAAGTGAAGATACAATAAATGATTTATGTTACTTATTAAATATTAAAAAAGAAGTAAGTCGTAGAGTTTTAATGGAAAATATTGTACCTAAAATTATTGATATATTAGAACTTGATAAAGACTCTTCTTACAAAGATATTTTTTACAGTATATATGAAAGAAAGCTTGAGGAAAATAATATAAATAGGATTGAACTTTATGATTTTAATAAAGTAGTCCAACTTTGTAATGAACAAATGACTGAAGATAAATTACAAGTCAATCATTCAATTAGTAAATTAGCAAAAATAATCACTAACTTGATTATTTATGATTTTAATAAACAAAAATAAGCTAATTATTTAATTAAACATTAAATTTACCTGGAGGTTTAAGATGGAAAAGGTAGTAGTAATCAAAAATGAAACTGGTTTACATGCAAGACCAGCTGGGATGTTTGTAAAAAAAGCATCAGAATTCACTTCAACAGTTGAAGTAAAATGCAAAGGGAAAGTAGTAAATGCTAAATCAATAATGGGAATAATGAGTTTAGGCCTTGGTAAGGGTGAAGAAGTAACTATATGTGCAGCTGGTGCAGATGAAGAAGCAGCAGTTAATGCATTAGTTGAGTTAGTAGAATCTGGATTTGGAGAATAATCAAATAATATAAACCTGGGTAAAATCTTACCCAGGTTTTAATGTAATAATATCTTTAGGAGGATAAGCAACATGTTAAAGGGTATAGGAGCATCTCCAGGGATTGTATTGGGGAAAGCGTTAGTAATTGAAGAAACAGAATTAGTAATTGAAAGAAAAACAATAAATGATACACAAGCAGAAGTTACAAAATTAAAGGATGCTGTAGCAATTTCTAAAGAAGAGCTTACAAAAGTTAAGGAAAAGGCTTTAGCAGAACTTGGAGAACATGAAGCTGAAATATTTGAAGCTCATTTATTAGTATTAGAAGATCCAGAATTAGTAGAATCTGCTGTATGTAAAATAAATGATGAAAAAGTTAATGCAGAATTTGCATTAAATGAAATAAAAGAAATGTTTGTTACTATGTTTGAAAGCATGGATAATGAATATATGAGGGAAAGAGCTGCTGATATAAAAGATGTTACTAACAGAATAATAAGACACATATTAGGAGTTAAAGTAGTTGACCTTGCTAACTTAGAAGAAGAAGTTGTATTAGTTGCTCATGACTTAACACCATCAGATACTGCAACTATGGATAAGAAAAAAGTTTTAGGTTTCTTAACAGATATAGGAGGAAGAACTTCTCATACTGCTATAATGTCTAGAACTTTAGAAATAGCTGCTGTAGTTGGTTTAAATAATGCTACTAAAGAAATTAAAGATGGAGATTTTGTAGTATTTAATGGGGATACTGGAGAAGTTACCATAAACCCAGATAATGAAACTATAGATACATATAAAAAATTAAAAAATGATTTTGAAGAATATAAAAAAGCTTTAGAATTATTAAAAGGCCAAAAGACTGTAACTCTTGATGGAAGACATGTTGAACTTGCAGGGAATATAGGAACACCATCAGATGTAGAAGGGCTTATAAAAAATGATGCTGAAGGTGTAGGTCTTTATAGAACGGAATTCTTATACATGGATAGAGAACAAGCTCCAACTGAAGAAGAACAATTCACAGCTTACAAGACTGTTTTAGAAAAAGCTAACGGTAAGCAAGTTGTTATAAGAACATTAGATATCGGTGGAGATAAGGTATTACCTTACTTACCATTACCAGAAGAAATGAATCCATTCTTAGGATACAGAGCTATTAGATTATGCTTAGATAGAAAAGACATATTCAAAGTTCAAATCAGAGCTTTATTAAGAGCTTCTGTATACGGAAAACTTTGCGTTATGTTCCCAATGATTTCTGGTTTAGAAGAATTCCAAGCTGCTAAAGAATTCGTTGAAGAATGTAGAGCAGAATTACATGCTGAAGGAGTTAAAACTTCTGAAACTATCCAATGGGGTATCATGGTTGAAATTCCAGCTGCAGCAGTTATGGCTGATGAATTAGCTAAATATGTTGATTTCTTCTCAATTGGAACTAATGACTTAATCCAATATACATTAGCTGCTGACAGAATGAGTGAAAAGGTATCATACCTTTACAACCCAATGCACCCAGCTGTATTAAGATTAATAAAGATGACTATAGATGGTGCTCACAAACATGGTAAGTGGGTTGGAATGTGTGGAGAAATGGCAGGAGATGAAGCTGCTATCCCAACATTAGTACAATACGGATTAGATGAGTTCTCAATGAGTGCTACTTCAATCTTAGGTGCTAAGAAGATAATATTAGAACAAGAATAATATAAAAGAGAATTGCATTTTATTTGCAATTCTCTTTTTGTATTAATAAAATTTTACAGATACCTAAGCAATAAGTGACAAGTGACAAGTGATAAGTGGCAAGTGACAAATTAAGGAAAAAATTCGACTTAGGCTGAATTTTTGAAAGTATAAAATTTAAGAAACTCCCTGAGGAGTTTCATCCGTAACTACAAACTACAAATTATCTAAAGTGTGAAGAATAAATGTTGTCCTATTGAAATTACATTGTGTTTTTCTACATTTTTCATCCAAGAGCAAGTAGCTATATCTGGATTATAGAAAAAAACAGCATCTCCTGTAGGATCATTTCCACTTAATGCATCATAAACAGCATCAAAACATTCTTGAGTTGGTTCAACATTGATTTCTCCATCAACAACACAAGAAAATGCTCGAGGTTGGAATACAACACCTTGAATTGTGTTAGGAAATCCAGTATTAAGAGCTCTGTTTAATATTACAGATGCAACAGCAACTTTACCCTCATAGGGTTCACCCTTACTTTCAGCATATACTACTTGAGACATTAAATAAATATCTGATTTTGTTAAATAAAGCAGTTGATTATTTTCCTTAAAAACTTGAACATAATCTTCATCAGATAAATTTATATAGTTATTTGTGTTATTTTCTAAATTTAATAAAGTGTTTTCAAATCTTGTACTTGCATTTACATTAAAATTATTTAATAAGTTTAAGTCAAGTGCTGAAAGGGATAATATTAGTATAATACAAAATAAAAATTTTCCAAATTTCATTATAAACCTCCTTTTGGAATAACCAAATCGAGATTTATTTTGCCCATAAAATTAAAAATAATACAAAATTTTATTAAAAAGAACTTAATAATGATTTAAAAGAAGTTTTTACATCTTCATATTTAGAAAAAGCATTTTCATAATACTTATCAATATTAGTTTTATTTTTTTCATAAGATGAAGAGGATTTTTCATAAATAACTGCAATTTTAAGAGAATTTAAATAAGTTGAATATAAAGAAAATATATTATTCATAGAATTATAATAAGATATACATCCTTCTGGAATAGATGAATAATTAAAATCTCTCTTTATATTAC
>USRS01000010.1 GCA_900557165.1 uncultured Clostridium sp. | reverse complement strand
GGGGAATTGATTTACAAACTGAACATGAAAGATATATAACTGAACAAATATTCAAAGCACCAGTATTTGTAACTGATTATCCAAAAGATATAAAAGCATTCTACATGAGATTAAATGAAGATGGAAAAACTGTTAGAGCTATGGACTTATTAGTTCCAGGTGTTGGAGAAATCATCGGTGGATCTCAAAGGGAAGAAAGAGAAGATGTTCTATTAGAAAGAATAGAAGAATTCGGTTTAAATAAAGAAGATTACTGGTGGTACTTAGAACTTAGAAAATTCGGTACTGCTACTCACTCAGGATTTGGTTTAGGATTTGAAAGAATGATAATGTACTTAACAGGTGTATCAAACATAAGAGACGTTATACCATTCCCAAGAACTCCTAAAAACTGTGAATTCTAATAATATTTAAATAAAATGACTTATTATAAATAATTATAATAAGTCATTTTAAATTGCAAGCAAATTATATTTTTTGAAAAATTAGGATTGCTTGACTATATTAATAATAAGAATTATATTTTACATATTATAAAATAAGGAGTGAATATAATACGTATGAAAGATATTGGACTTGTTGTTGAAGGCGGCGGTATGAGAGGTGTTTATACTGCAGGAGTATTAGATTTTTTTATGGAGAAAAATCTATATTTTAATGATTGTTATGCAGTATCAGCGGGAGCTTGTCATGTTACAAGTTATGTTTCTAAACAAATTGGTAGGTCCATGAAGATAACTCTAGATTATATCAATGATAAAAGATATTGCAGCTTAAGAAGTTTGATAAAAACAGGGGATTTATTTGGGGCTGAAATGCTATATGATATAATTCCAAATAAATTGGAGTTATATGATTATGATGAATTTAATAAATTTAAGGTTGATGGAAATTTTTATTCTGTAGTTACAAATTGTGAAAGTGGAAAAGTAGAATATATAAAACTAAATGAAATGAAAAAAGATATAATTGCTGTAAGAGCATCAAGCTCGCTTCCACTACTTTCTAGAATGGTTGAGATAAATAATAAAAAATATCTAGATGGAGGAATTACTGATTCAATACCAATCAAAAAATCTATTAAGGACAATCATGAAAAAAATGTTGTTATATTGACAAGAGATTCAAATTATAGAAAAAGTAAACCAAAATTTTTATTTATTATGAAATTAAAATATAAAAAATACCCTAATCTTATAAAAGCTATAGCAAATAGATATAAAGTGTACAATGAAACTCTAGATTTTATTGAAGAAAAAAGAAA
This sequence comes from uncultured Clostridium sp., assembly GCA_900557165.1. Taxonomy (GTDB): domain Bacteria; phylum Bacillota; class Clostridia; order Peptostreptococcales; family Peptostreptococcaceae; genus Terrisporobacter. Next base: position 36,102 of record USRS01000010.1, on the reverse strand, counting down.
AGAAGGAAAGGTATTTGTAATTCAACCTAAATCACCTGTAAATATAAGTAGAGTAGAAAAAAATAAAGATAAATTAAAGGCTTTATATAATGAAGGATATGAAGATGCTAAAAAATCTTATGCAGATTTAATGAAGTTTTTAAATGAAAATTAAAAGTAGTGTAAAGTGTTTTTTTAGGGTAGAAAAATTTAGTAAAATATTAAGAATCAATTAAGGTACAATTAAGAAAACTTTGTTATAATCCATGTATAAAGTAAGAGAATAATTAATAAAGAAGCAAGTCAGGAGGGAGAAATTAAGATGGAGATGGAAGAAAACATCATAGAAAACAAATATTGCAATTACTCGAAAAAAGATGGAAAAATAAATGCAAGAAAAAATAATAATTATTTTACCATAGAAAAGGAAAATATTAATTATTGTCCTAAATGTGAAAGCTTAGTAAATAAAAAAGATATTTACTGTAAAAATTGCGGTCAAATTTTAGAAAATGTAAAAAGTAAAAGGGAAAAATTTATAAATCAACAAGAAGAAAGAAGTAATTTAAATAATATAATATCAAGTTTTGATTTAATTACAGGATTAAAAACATCTGTAGTAGCACTTGTAATATTATATATTTTCTCTGTAATAATAAAATTATTAATAGTTGGAGGAAATGATCAAATAAGCCAATTAATTAATCCGGTACATATTATGTTATTTGGCAATATGGCAACTGTAGATATAATAATGTCATTATTTATGAATAGCAGTCAATCAAGTGTTAATTTTGGATTTTTATTATTATTAATCTTGCCAGTAGTATCATTTATATTATCATATAGATTATTTATGAAAAAAAGAAATACTTCTTTTTTAATACATTTAAAAAATTCTTTATCTGTAGCATTAATATATGCACTTTTATTAGTTGTTTTAGCTAAATTTTCACAAGTTGAAGTTAGCTTATCAAGTGGATTTGGACAATATGGGTATGGAATTTACCTTGGGTTTAGCACAATAAGTACTTTTATAAAAGGATTTATTATAGGATTTATTTCTATTTTATTTATGGGTCTAAAAAAAGAATATGAAAAAGAAAATTCTATAGTTTATGCTATAAAATTATCTCTTAAAGTTATATTAGGTGGGTATGTTTTAACTTTAATAATATTATCGCTACTAAATTTTGCAAATATAAATTATATATATGAATTAGGATTAAATAATTATATTAGCAACACATCAATGGCAGTAGTATTAAGTCAAATAGCTGTGTATTTATGGGCATTTTCAAATTTAATACCAGTTCATATTGGAAGTATGACAATATCTCTTATATCTTTATTTAAATCAAGTTTATCATTAGATATAACTTTACTTTTAGGTGCATTGATAGCACTATCAGCTTTAATATTTATAATTGTAGGTTGTAAATTAGAAAGTAAGTATAAAAGTAAAGATATAAAACCAGTAGTAATTTTTAGTGCATCTTATGCAGCAATTATGGGAGCAATTGGCTTATTAACAACTTTATATATAGGAGACAATGCAGCGTCTATGTTATCTTCTATAAGTGCAATGCAAATGGGATTTAATTTTATAATGGGAATAATAATGTCATTTGTATATAGTTTTGTAATGACTTTAGTTGGCTATAAATTAAATATATTTAATTATTTGGAGGAAAAAGATGAAAGATATGAAGTTATCTAATATACAAAAAGAGTCAGAAAAAATAAAAATTAAAAAAAGTATAAATGAGTATGAAGATTTAAAGTCACAATCCTTATTAAAACTTGGAATAATGACTTTTGATAAAATAAGAAAAAATGAAATTCATGATAAAGATTTTAATGAAATATGTGAAGAAATAAAAAACTATGATATAGAAATATATACTAAATATATGCAACTTAAAAATATTGAAAATGAAAATAATAAAACGACTTGTGAATGTGGGTATGTGGCATTAAAAAATGAAAAATTTTGTCCCCAATGTGGGAAAAGTTTAATAAAAGATGAAGTATCATATATTATTTGTCCAAATTGCAATCAAAAAATAGATGAAGATTCGAAATTCTGTTCTTGTTGTGGTAATAAAATAGAAGAAATACAATATACTTATAAAGAAAAAGAAAATTGTGATGATGAAGAATTTGCTTTTGACACAAGTGAAGAAATAGAAAAAGTTGATATATTACATGAAAATAAAAAAGATTTTCTTGATGAGGAAACTTACGAAGAAAACATACTAAATAATCATATAGATATAGATGAAAAGACAAAGGATGATACTTTTTTAGAAAAAAAGGGAAGAGAATTTTTAAAAAGTCATGAAGAAAATACTATAAAATAATTATCATTAAGAGATATAAAAAAGTTGCATAATATACTTTTTTATATCTCTTATGTTATATTTAAGATAATTTTTTTATAATATTAAACTACATTTAACTTATAATTATAAGAAATTTGATGTATTTATTAATATTTATTAAGATGAAATGATTAAATTTATATGTTAAAATATAATGTAGTTAAGGAATTTGGAGGGATAATATGAAAAAAAAGAAAGCAAAGTCAAGTAGCAAAAATATGTATGACACTTTTAGTATTACAATGGAATTAGAAAGACCTTTGCTTTACAATGAGGAAGATTATACAGAAAAGAAAAGAGAAGAAGAAAGACAAAATAGAGTTAAATCAATAAAGAAAGCATTGTTTGTTCTTCTATTTGTACTTACTGTATCTATAATAGGTTTTTTCATATGGTTAAGCAATGGTTATTCTTTACAAAGTTATGATATGAAATACTTAGAAAGTAATTCTAAAGTAGAAGTTAAAACTGATGGAGATTATACTTACTTTACTCCTACAAATGTAAATGCAACAAAAGGATTTATATTTTATCCAGGTGAAAGAGTAGATTCATCATCTTATGCAAAACTATGTAATATGATTGCATCATATGGTTATAAAGTAGTAGCTGTAGATATGCCTTTTAATTATGCAAGTTTTGGAGAAAATAAAGCAGATGATGTGATAAAAAATAATCCAGAGATTACAAAATGGGTTATAGGAGGAGATTCATTAGGAGGAACAGTAGCTTCTAATTATGCCATTAACAATAAAAATATTGAAGGTATAGTATTTATATCATCATATCCTAGAGAAAATATAAGTGAATTAGGTTTCAAGATATTATCTTTATGGGGAAGTAAAGACAATGTTGTAGATTATAAAGAATTAATTAATTCAAAAGAACGACTTCCAAAAGATACTAAATATATAGAAATAGAAGGAGCAAACCACTCTCAATTTGCAAATTATGGAACTTACAGTGGAGATGGAGAAGCTTTGATTAGTAGCGATGAACAAATGGATATAACCGTAAGAAATATAGTTAATTTTTTATATAATATACACTAAAAAAGAGTTTGCCTATTGCAAACTCTTTTTTAGTGTATATTATATATCTTTATAAAGTCCAATAGTTTCCCATTTTCCTTTTTTAACATCCTTTTTAAATCCATCAGCAAACCATTGTAAGTCTTTTTTTCTAATAGCCTTAAAAAGAATTAGCATAATAAAATAAATTATTATATTTAAGATAATAATTAAAGCAAGAGAATCATTTATATGTAAACAATAAAGAATAATTTTTGTAGCATAACTAGATAATGATATGGATAAGGTTGGTTTTAAAATCCAATCAAATATGTGAAATTTAAGCTTTGTTTCTTTCAATATTTTTATAACACCTAAAGATGTATTAAAAGTTGTACTTATAAATAAAACTAATATAAATCCTTTTATACCATATCTAGGTATTAAAAAAGTTATGGCACTTATTCTTACAAACATATCAATAATGTTAAATTTTAAGGTTGAAAATTGTAAATCAAGAGCATTTAAGCTACCATCAACAATTCTATCTAAATACATAAAAGGAATCAAAGGAGCTAAAATTTTAAGTAAATATCCCACTTCTTCGCTTTTATACAAACTAATTCCTAGTTCACTAGAAAAGCAAATAAATATACCTGTAGCAAATATGGCAATTAAGAGAGTAAACTTTACTACCTTAGATATTATATAATTTACTGTATTTTTTTTATTTAAAGCATTTGCTTCTGCAATTTCTGGTATTATCAATGTGGAAAAGGATGCTAAAAAAATAGATGGAAAAACTAATAGAGGCATAACCATTCCTTTAACCATACCAAATATGGATAAAGATAGAGCATCAGATGATCCATAAAGTCTTAAAGACTTTGGTATTAAAATATCTTCAACAGTTTTTAGAGAAGTTTGTATATAAGCACTAAATGCTAAAGGTATTGCAACTCTTATAATTTTAAAAAATGGATATTTATTATGTGAATTTTTATGAAAAGATATATTTTTATTTTCAAATATGTACAAAGTATAAGAATAAAATGCTGCACAAATATTACCTATGGAGTTACCAACAGCAATTAAAGCACAAGTGTAAGCTAAATCTCCATTTGAAAAAGATGTAATACATAAAGATACAATAGTTACCATAACTAAAGTTTCTATAATATCAGCACTTATACATTTTACAACTTTTCTACAACCGTAAAAATAACCGTTAAGGCAACAAGATATACCAACAAAAGGTAAAGAATAAGATAAAATTTTTAAAGGTATAATAGCTCGCTCATCTTGGATCCATGATATGGAAATAAATTCTGATAAGTTAAATAATAAAAATCCAGTAACAATACTAAAACATAAAGTATAAAATATACCCTTTAAAACAATATTTTTTAGTAAATGATTATTGCCCTTTCCAATTTCTTCAGCAACAAGTCTTGTCATAGTAACTCTTATGCCTGAGATAGCTAAAGTTTGGCATACAATATTAATACTCATGATAAGTTGGAATAATCCCATACCTTCTGCACCTATTTTGTTGGATAAATAAATTCTAAAAGCCATGGATATAAATCCTAGTGTCATTGTAGATGCAGTAAGTAGTATTATATTAATCAATAAGTTTCTTTTTTTCATAATTATCTCCCTGCAATCTTAGAAAATATTATTTTAAATTTATATATTATTTATATGCTTTAATATTATTAAAAAGTATAAACAAAAAATTTCTATAAATATGATATAAAGTTAAGAGTAAAAAACTTGCAATTATTGAAGATAGAGGTAAAAAGGTGTAAAATGAGTAAAAGAGTATTTTTACAATCAGCGACAGTATTATTAAAAATTCATTTGAGAGGAGACTTATATGGAGTTAAGTTTATTAAAAAAGGCTAAAAAAGGTGATAAAAAAGCTTTAAAAAAACTTATGATAAATAATAGTGAATATATATACAAATTAGCCTTTATGCATACTAAATATGAAGATGATGCAAAAATAATAATGAAAAATACTATAGCTTATATAAACGATAATATATATAAATTATCAAAAATTAAGAATTTTAATGAATATATGATAAAAGTAACTATAAAATATATTAATGAATATGTGGAAGAAGTTGGAGTGGTGGAAGATGATAATAATATAAACTATCTTGATATCAATGGAAATATTGATATGTACAAAGCTATAGATTTATTAGATATATATCAAAAAAATGTAATTATATTATTATATTTTTATAAAATGACTTATAAAGAAGTTGGAGATATACTTGATATGAATGAAAGTACTATAAAAATGTATCTTAGAAGCGCTTTAAAAAATATGAAAGAAAGTATAATATAGGAGAGTGCTTATGGAAAATAGAAAATTAAATAAAAATATTAGTAAGATTGATTTTGATAGTGTTAATATAGATAAATATGTTGAGTCAGATATAGATGAATATATTAAATATTTTAATATAGATGAAGAGTCGAAAAATAAAATTATTATTCCTACTGATCTAAAAAAAAATGTAAAGGAACCTTTTAAGGAAGTAAAAAGGGAAAAAAGAAAAAATATTAGATATACATTTTTAGATTTAATTATAGTAGCAATAATTTTACTTCCAGTAGGTGGAATAATAAATCCTAAACTTTTTGAAAATTTACCTACAGTTTATCCTGTATTTAAGAAAATAAATAAAGCTATACAAATTGATAATATAAAATCTATGATGGGAATAGATAATAAAGAAGTAATAGAAGGTAGTGCAGATTCTTCTGTAGAGACTATTTTTATAGAAGAAAAAGATATAAGTGAGCCTAGAAATAATAATGAAGCAATAAAACTTATTCATTCTTTAGCTAATACTCTTATAAAAGCTGAATATAAATGGCAATGTAGTGAAGTTACGCCCAAAACTATAAAGTTAGCCATTAAAGGTGTAGAAAAAATAAGTGATGATTATGATAGAATGCACCTTAGAAATAGTTTGGCTAAATGGAAAAGGGGGGATTTTTCTAATGCAGTTGAAGTACATAATTACGTATGGGCAATGTTAAATGGGAATGTGGGAAAAGCTGAAGCTTTAGATAATGATGCAATAAGTTTAATTATAAAAAAATATTATGATAAAAAAGAAGGGGAAAAATAATATGAATAATGAGTTAAATCACTTTGATTCAAAAGGAAATGCCATAATGGTGGATGTAACAGAAAAAAATATTACACAAAGACAAGCTATAGCAAGGGGAAAAATATTTGTAAATAAAGAAACATATGATAGAATTTTACAAGGAAATATGGCTAAAGGTGATGTGCTGGCAGTTGCAAGAGTAGCAGGAATAATGGCTACGAAAAAAACATCAGAGCTTATTCCTATGTGTCATCCTTTAATACTTACAAAATCTCAAATTGATTTTGAGTTTAATGAAGAAGAAAAAAGTATAACAGCCATATCTTTAGTTAAATTAGCAGGCCAAACAGGTGTGGAAATGGAAGCTTTAACAGGTGTTAATGTGGCTCTTTTAACTATTTATGATATGTGCAAAGCTATAGACAAAAATATGGTTATATCAGATATTCATTTAGTTGAAAAAACTGGTGGTAAAAGTGGTAAATTTACATTTGAAGGAGTAAAATAAAAAAAGTTGCCTTAAATTTTAGGGCAACTTTTTGTTATATATTTACATAAAAAATTTCATTTCCAAAGCTATTTATAAATTTAATTAGATCATTGTAACTTATAAAGACAGTAGAAGTATTTACGTTGGGATGAACACCTATAATTTCTTCCTTTTTTAAATCTTCATCTAAAACTATATTTACCAAGTGTTCTTCATCGTTGATTATACCAAGAGGTGTTACAGAACCTTTTGATAAACCTAAGTGTTTTTCTAATCTTTCTTCAGAGGCAAAGCTAAGAGCTGTAGAATTTATTTGAGATTTAATTGATTTTAAATTAGCTTTTTTGTCACCCTTTAATACAACAAGATAATGTTTTTTACTATTGGAATTTTTCAAAAAAAGATTTTTTACAATGTGTCCATTTTTATTTAAATGAAGTTCATCCATGGCATCAATAGTATAAACAGCAGGATGGTCTATTAATTTATAGTGAATATTTAATTCATCTAATTTTTTTAAAACTTTTTCTTTTTTATCCATAACAAGTCTCCTTATATAAATATTTTATTTTAATTATAATTGGAAGATAAAATTTTTGCATCATATCCTACTAAATTAATAGTTTTATAGTTATAATTAACTAATAATGGTGAAAATAAACAATAAATAAGGAAAGTGGGATAAAAAATGGAAAAATTATTTTATATAGATTCATATATTAAAAACTTTACTGCTGAAATAGAAGAAATTAAAGAAGTTGATTCAAAATATCGTGTATTGTTAGATAAAACAGCTTTCTTCCCAGGAGGTGGAGGTCAATATAATGATTTGGGGCTTATAGATAATATAAAAGTTGTAGATGTTTATGAAGAAAATGATAAAATTTATCATGTATTAGACAAAAAGCCAAATAGAATTCATAAAGTTAAATGTGAAATAGATTGGGATAGAAGAGAATATGGTATGCAACATCACTTGGGACAACATATTATATCAGCTTGTTTTAACAATGAGTATAAAGCAAAAACTGTAGGATTTCATTTAGGAAATGAAGCAAGTACTGTAGATATTGAAGGATTTTTTAAAGAAGAAGACATATTAAAAATTGAAAATATGTGTAATGAAATTATTAGAGAAAATATAGCTGTAGAAACGTTTAATATAAGTAAAAAAGAAGCTAAAAAATTAAAAATAAAAGAAGATTTATCTAAAATGCATAATGATATAAGAGTTGTAAAAATAGATGATGTAGATATGAATTTATGTTGTGGTGTTCATGTGAAAAATACTTTAGATTTAAGAATTATAAAAATAAAGAAATTTGAAAAATATAAAAAAGCGACAAGAATTGAATTTCTTTGCGGGACAAAGGCAATTGAAGATTTATTAAAAAGAGATAATTATTTACATAAAATCTGTAAAATGTTAAGTAGTAATGAAGAAGGTGCTTACAAAAGCATAGAAAATCTTAATGATAAATTAAATGAAGTAAACAGAGAAAATAGAAGATTAGAAGAAATTATAAGTAATTATGAAATAAAAGAAATGATTGAAAATGCACAAAAAATTAACAATATAAGTGTTATAGTAAAAACATATGAAAATAAAACTATGAATTATATCAATAAAATTGCCAATAAAATAAGTGAAAGAGATGATATGGTGGCTTTATTTGCTTTAACTAATAATGATAAATTAAATTTATTATTTGCTTGTTCAAAAAATTTAGAACAACTTGATATGAACAATTTATTAAAAGATAGTATTAAATTAGTAGATGGAAAAGGTGGAGGAAGTAAAGTTTTAGCCCAAGGTGGAGGCAAAAATAACGGAAATTTAGATTCATTGTTTGATTATGTGAAAATGAAATTAAAATCAAACTAATTTGAACTTATTATTTGAAAAGATGTAATTTATTCAGTATAATAAGAGATTGAATGTGAAAATCTATTTTTTCAAAATATGAACAACGAAAGGACCATAAATATGAAAAAAGAATTATTTAATGGTAAAAGACTTAAAGTAGCCAGAATATATAGAGGAAAAACTATAGATCAAGTATCTAAAGAAACTAATATAAATAAAAAAGATATACTAGCTTTTGAAGAAAATAAATATAAACCTACAGTGGAAAATGCTTTGAAATTATCAAATGTACTACATTTTCCTAGGGATTATTTCTATAGAAATGAAAATATAAAAATAAATGTGGAAGCTGTACATTTTAATCCACAATCAACTATACAAAGAAATAAAGAAATCTCCTATAGAGAAAAACTAGTAATGATTCATAAGCTTTATTTATTCTTTGAAAACTTTATACAATTCCCTGAGTTACAATTACCGCAAAATTTACACAGAAATATGAATGAGGAAGAGTTAGCTACAAAATGCAGAGAATATTATGAAGCTGGCGATGAACCTCTTGTAAATATGCTTTCATTTATGGAGGCTATAGGTGTTGTAGTTACAGGAATGAATATTGATAGAAGAGGAGCTTCTCCATATTCACAAAAACAAAGTATAAATGGAAAAAGTAAATATATAGTATCTCTTGGGCATGATAAAAATTCATTAGCACAAAGAAATTATGACTTAGCTTATGAATTTGCTTTTATTATAAGTAATGAGTTAAACATACCATCAAAAAGATTTAATAAAGATGATTTTGCATCTGCGCTATTATTACCAAAAGATAGATTAATAGAAGAATTGTCTAATCCAAATGAATTAGAATCTTATTTAGAAGTTAAATCTAAATTTATGGTACCACTTACAATAATTTTATACAGAGCTTATGCATTAGGTTTAATAAATTACAAAAAATATAATTATTTAATGAATGAAATAAGCAAAAATGGATGGCACAAAGAAGAGCCTTTAGATAATGTAAAAGCAACTCATCCAACTTGTTTAAGAAATGCTTATAAATTACTTTTAGACAATAATATAGTAAGTAAAAATACATTAATGGAAAAACTATATAATGAAAATATGATTTTACATCCAGATGACTTAGAAATACTAATGGGTCTTAAAGAAGGTACTTTAGTAGATAAAAAAGATGTAAAAGTTTTAAGCTTCAATAATAAAAAAAGAAAATAATAGAAAATTATTTGACTAACTTATAAAAGGAGTATACCTATCAATATACTCCTTTTATAAGTTTTATAAAACTGTATTTTATAAGCTACTTCGTTTTTTAAATTTAGTAAAACATTTTTATTAATTTATTTCTCAATTAATTCATATAGATCCTTTCTTCTATGGTTAAGAAGAGGTAGTTCTTCTCTAATTTTATCAACATAGTCTAAATCAATTTCATATGTAATTATATTTTCTTTATCATCTAACTCACAAAGAACTTCACCAAAGGGAGAAACTATCAATGAATGACCATAAGAAACATAAGAAGAATTATAATCTGAAGCGGGAGAACAGCCTATGGTATAAATTTGATTATCAACAGCCCTAGATCTAAACATAAGATGCCAATGGGCAGGGCCTGTAGTCATATTAAAAGAAGCTGGTACGATTATAACCTTTGCTCCTTTATTTACCATAAGTCTAGCAAGTTCGGGAAATCTAAGATCATAGCATATGCAAAGGCCTATTTTGCCAAATTCACTGTCAAATACAGTTACATCATCTCCTGGACTTAAAGTATCAGATTCTTTAAATGTTTGTTTTCCTTTTATATCAATATCAAATAAATGTATTTTTCTATGTTTGGCAATTTTTTTACCATGTCTATTGAAAACAAAAGAAGTATTATAAATCTTGTTATTATCAAACTCAGGAATAGATCCTGCAACTAAATAAATATTATTTTCTTTTGCAATATTTGATAAAAAATTATAGGAATAATCACCCTCTTTTTCGGCATAAAGTGGGAAATTAGAAGTAACATAAGGAGTAGAAAACATTTCAGGTAAAACAACAATATCCACCCTTTTACAAGTTAAATCTTTTATTAAATTATAAGCTTTATCTAAGTTTTCTTTTTTGTTTTGAGAAACTTTCATTTGAATTAAACCAATTTTTAATTTATTCATAAATACCACCTTAAAATAATATCGTATATAAGTATTATGAAATACTATATCTATTAATTCAACCTATATATATTATTGATTTATAAGTTGAATTAATAGATAAATTAATATACAATTATCATAATTAGTTTTTATATTTGAAAAAAATTATATAATGCCTATAAATTAATATACTATAAATATTAAAAGTCAACTTCTAGGGTGAAAATAAAATTTAACCGAGGGGTTGATTTTTTATTAGGGGGGAGTTATTTGAAAAAGATACTAATATTAAAAATGGGTGATACTTTAAAATCAATATCTCAAAAATATGGAGAATTTCCTCAACATATTATAAATAAAATTAACTTGAGTGTAGATGAATTTATAGTTGTAGACTGTCAAAGAAAAGAATTTTTGCCAAGTGTTGATGATATAAAAGGAATTATAATTACAGGTTCTCATTCTATGGTGACGGATTATGAGCCTTGGAGTGTAAGAATTTCCAATTGGTTAAAAAATATAATAAATACAAATATACCTATTTTGGGAATTTGCTATGGTCACCAATTGTTAGCAGATATTTTAGGAGGAGAAGTTGGATATAATTCTAAAGGTATGGAAGTTGGAGAAAGTGATATTTATCTTACAAAAGAAGGTCAAAAAGATAAATTATTAGGCGTACTACCTGAAAAATTTGAAGGATATGAAGCGCATTCTCAAAGTGTTTTAAAACTTCCTTCAAACGCTAAAATCTTAGCTTATAATAATCATGATGAAATTCAGTCATTTTCTTATGAAAATCATATATGGACAACACGATTTCATCCGGAGTTTATAAGTGATATAGTAAAGGAATATGTGAAAATTAATAAGAAAAATATAATAAATATTGGAAAAGATTACAATGAGATATATAATGAAATAGAAGATTATAAATATGGAGAAATTTTATTAAATCAATTTATAAAAATTATAAAATCATATGAATAAAATTTAAATTTGTATAAGCGATAAGGAGGAGATTTTATTTATGGAAAAACTAACAATAAATCAAGGAATGATAAAGGTAGCGGAATTAGAAAGAAATTATAGATATAAATCACCTTATATTATAAATAGAAAAAAAGCTAGTATAACTTATATACTTGAAGCTGACGGAGGTAGATTTGATTGTGATGAAAAATTTGATTTTGAAAAAGAATTAAATGAATTAATCTCTTTATCTGAAGAAATAGAAAAAATTAAGACAGCCATATCTTATGCCAATAATACGACTGTTATAGAAGTTTTAGGAGAAAAAATAAGTATTCAAGGCGCTTTAAATAAGGTAAAATTAAAAAGAGATCTGGTATTCCAATTGGAAAATTTACTTCAAGAAGTTAAGGTTAGCAAAGAAAGAAAAGTAGATGCAGCTGCCACATCGGTTTATTATAAGGTAACAGAATTGAATTTTAATAGAAAAAATATGGAAAAGATGGTAGCTGATTTAAATGAAGAAGTACTTCAAATGGAAGTTGCCATAAATAAAGCTAATAATGAAACATATATAGAAATAAATTAGTTTATTATTATAAGAGATAAAAATCTCTTGTTTATAATAAAACATGTTTGATGAAAAAAATGATACATAGATGTTTTAGAAAACTCATAGGAGTTTAGATTTAAGAATTATTATATTTACAATTTACAACTTAAAATTTATTTACAAATCAATCTTATAATTTATAACTAAAATATTTTAGATGGATAAAAAATTAATAAAAATATAAATTTATCAAACATGTAAAGGGGGCAAATATAAATAGCAATATTTATATTCGCCCCCTATTTATTTTTAATATAAATAATTATTCTTTTTCCCAAGCAATCATTATGAAATCCTTACCAGTTTCTTTTTTTATATATGCTTCAGCTTCTTTTATTGCAATTTCATCAGCTTCTGTAATATTAGCTATGTGGTAACTTTTATCATCCATGATTAGACCTCCAAAAATAATTATTTTTATTAGTATATGAAAAAAATAAAATATCATAAAGAAACATATTAGCAAAAATGATAAAAATATTTTTTTATAGCAAATTTTATAAATATATTTTAAAATTTAAAAATTTAATATAATATATTTATAAATAAAGAAAAATAAAGTTTATATAAAATAAAAATAACATTGGGGGAACAAATGATAAAAAATAATAAAGCACATAAATTAGCTGTATTATCAGCCACATCTATGTTGTTTGCAGCAGGAGTTACACAAATTCATGCTGATTCAAATAAAGGAGAAGTAACAGCTGATTCACTTAATATAAGAAGTGGGCCATCAACATCACACTCTGTTATAGGAGGTTTGAAAAAAGGAAATAAGGTTGAAATAATATCTTGTGAGAAGAACTGGTATAATATAAAATATGGCAGTAAAACTGGATGGGTAAGTGGATCTTATATTTTAATAAAAAACTCAGAAACTACAAGAGATGATCAGAATTTATCCACAAATAATAAAAAACTTATAGCTATAGCTAGATTAAATGTTAGAAGTGGAGCTTCAACAAAATATAAGAAAATTGGATACATAGCTAAAAACGAAACAGTCGATATGTTGGGTGTTGCCAGTTCTGGTTGGTACAAAGTTAAATTAAGTGATGGCACAGTAGGATATGCCAGTAATTTATATTTAAATGAAATTACTAATTCAAGTAATAATAATGAAAATAAGGGTAATGATAATGATGTATCAGTAAAGAATACATTAATAGCAACATCAAATTTAAATTTAAGAAGTGGTCCGTCCACGTCTTATAATACTTTAGGAGTAATATATAAGGGTGATAAGGTTAGTGTCATAGAATATACTAGTGATTATTGGTATAAAGTTAAACTTTCCAATGGAAAAGTAGGATACTGTAGTTCATCATATTTAAAATCACAAAGTCAAATAGACTCTATTACAAATAAGCCAAGTAGTTCTCAAGATATAGATTACACATTAGATGTAAAAGCCTATGCTTATTGTACAGGAAATATAACTGCAACAGGAACAAAGCCTACATTTGGAAGAACCATAGCAGTTGATCCTACAGTAATTCCTTATGGAACTAGAGTATACATACCTGAATTTGATAAAACTTTTATTGCTGAAGACTGCGGTGGTGGAATAAAAGGAAATAAAATAGATATTTATATGAATACAAAAGAAGAATGTACAAATTGGGGAGTTAGAAATATAACTCTTTATATTTTAAAATAAATCAAGCCAAGAATTTCTTGGCTTTTTTGGTGTGAGTAAAAATTATATTATTTATAAAATATAGTTTTGAAAATGTTTACAAATCGTAAAGTTAAGTTACAAAGGAGAAAAAATATTAAAAAATTTATATTTATGAATGAATTGATAGAGTTATTGGAATTACTAGATTGCATCTATTAAAAAATATTACAATATATACAAATATGTTACTTATTTGTAACTTTTTTCTGCAAAACCCTTTAAAAAGTTACTAAAATGTAATATTATATATATATGAGATTGATAAAAAACAAAATAAATAGAGAAAAAACTTTCAATTTAAATAATAACCTGAAAACAAAACAAGGGGGAAATATGATAAAAAATACTTTAAAAATAGTTTCACTTGCATGTGCTTTGATAATAACAATTGGATTTGCTAAAGTAACAGAAGTAGATGCAGCTGTAATAAATGGAACGACAACATCAAATATAAATGTTAGAACTGGTGCTTCAACTAAATATAAATCAATAGGAAAAATTAAAAAGGGAAAAACTGTAAAGATATTATCAAGTAAAAATGGATGGTATCAAGTTCAATATAGCAATACAAAAGGATGGTCTAGTAGTAAATACATAAAAAAATCTACAACATCATCAAATGTGAAAAAAACACTAAAAGTTAAAGCTTATGCATATACTGGAGGTGGATATACATTTACAGGAACTAAAGCCAAATATGGAACTTTAGCTGTAGATCCAAAGGTTATACCTTATGGAACAAAAGTTTATATTAAAGAATTAGATAAAGTATTCACTGCAGAAGATTGTGGTGGAGGAATAAAAGGAAATACAATAGATATATATATGAATACTCAGTCAGCTTGTAAAAGTTGGGGAGTAAGAAATATAACACTTGAAATATTAAAATAAAGAATTAAAAAGCAAGGCTTAAGTCTTGCTTTTTAATTTTATAAAGGAACATATTGATTAATTTGTCATATAATATACTGTAAATTAATTTATAACAAAATAATACCAGAGGAGATGTGTTACATGGCAAAAATAACTAAACCAGTTACTGATGTAGGAAAAGAAGTTATAAATGGTGTAGGAAATGTGGCAAAAGAGACTATTAACACAGGTGTGAATGTGGGTAAAGCTGTTAAAAATAATATAAAAAAATAAGGTGCAATTTGCACCTTATTTTTTTATGTACTCTTCACCATTAACTTTTAGAGAATAAGGTGCATAATTTTTTAAGATCATATCAAAATTTACATCACCTTTATCAGGTATATTAAAAGAGCCTTTAGCAAAGACTAAATTCCCATTCTTATGAAGTTGTTCAACATTTATGCGATATTTTATGTTTAAAATACTTTGAACAGACTCTTTTACAATAGAAGAGTAAGTAGATGCATTTGATGATGATAAAGTTTCATTTTCAACTTTAAAATTACTATTATTTGAGTCTGTGTAAGACGGTTTATACAACTTATTCCACAGAAACATAAGGATTAATGTGCTAAGTATTACAATAAAACCTAATACAATTTTTTTTCTAAATTTATAGAATTTTGAGTTTAAAAATTTTTGTTTTTTTGCTTCATGAATTTTTATTTTTTTGTGTTCTTGATAACCGATTATTTTAGCATCATTACCTAATTTTCTTAAATTTAATTTAGGAACTTTGCCTTTCCCCTCTAATTCGGCTTTTTTGTCAATGAATATTATTGTATTCTTAAGATTAGAATTTTTCATTGCACTTCCCCCTTTATGATTCCCTTTAACATAATAATACTATATGAGAATCAAAAAAAACAATAAACTTAGATATATTATTATGTAAAAAAAATATATACTCATAACAAAAAAATATTACAAGAATATGTATAATTAAAATCTAAATTACAAGGATTTACTAATTCAATACAGAGTATATTAAATCTCTTTTTTAGATACACTTGTTTTAACTGATACAAATTGTATTTTACCAAGTTTTCCTGTTAAATTATTAATTGTATCCATATCACTAACAACAGTTAAACATATAACAGATACACCTTCTTCATCAAAGGGAATACCCATTCTTCCTTTAATTATTTTCTTAAACCCACCTAAAACTTTATTGAATTCTTGTTGGCATTTTTCTGGTTCATCTAAAACAGCACTTATTACAGCTATACGGCTCATATAAATTCACTTCCTTTTCAGTTAGGTAATTAATTTAATTTTAGCAGTAAAATATTTATAAATCTATATAATGAGTCAATTAGAATTATAAAGTTTAAAAATATTTAAAAAATATAAAATATACTTGCTATCGAATAGATGTTCGTATATAATAAAAATACAGAACAAGCATTCAGAACGAATGTTTTTGGGGATGTCATTAATATTTTTATCATATTAGTACAAGCATATAAATATATATAGATTAAAATAATTTATTTTAGGAGTGATGAATATGAGAACATTAGTAACTAATGAAAAAAGAATAGAGGATATAACATTAGATAATATAAAAAATGGGGAAGTAACATTACTACAGTTAAATGAAATATATAATAAAATGGGATTTGTATTTATAGCAGATTCTGGTAAATTTACGGGAATTAGGAAAGAAAGAAAACATTAAATAAATGTATTATTTACATATAAAGATAATCATATAGGCCATACTTGTGTAAATATCAAGTAATAGGCCTATTTTTTATTACAATATGAAAAGCAATAAGATAAAGAAAAAATGTGTAACAATAAAGTTACATATTGAAAAATTTCTTGTCTAAAGTAAAAAATTAAAATATAATCCTTATGTAAGGGATGAGGTGATAAAATGAGTGATAATTCAAAAAATAAAATATATAAAGGAATTGGATTAATAGCAGGTATTATAATAATTATTTGTTGTATAACTTTAAATATCTTTACAAAAAATTCTTTATATAATGGAAAAATAGCTAATAATATTTTTATTCAAGGTATTGATGTATCTAATATGACTAAATCAGAAGCTATTGAAGTTGTAAATAAAAAATATACACCACAAAATTTAAATTTAGTTTACCAAGATAATAGCTATGAAATTGATTATAAAGATATTGATTTAAAATATGATACAAAAAATATAGTAAATAAAGCATATAATAGTACAAGAACAGGGTCTTATTTTAATGATATTACTTCATATATGAATATAAAATCTTCAGGAAAGAAATATTCTATAAAAGTTACATATGATGAAAATAAACTTGATAAACAAATATATAAAATTGCTAATAAAATCAATAAAAAATCAAAAAGTGCAACTTTAAATGTTGGTAGCACAATAAGTTATACTCAATCAATAACTGGTTTAAAGTTTGAAACGGAAGAAAATAAAAATTTAATTGTAAAAGCTTTAGAAAATAAAAATTATGCAAATATTGATTTAAAAGTAACAGTAACTAATCCTAAAGTATCAACAGAAGATGTTGCAGCTATAGATACTATGTTAGCTTCTTTCTCAACAACATTTAATGCAGCTTTAAAACCAAGATCATTTAATATAGGTCTTGCTGCTCAAAGATGTAACAATGTTATTTTATTACCAGGAGAAACATTCTCATATAATGAACATACAGGTATGAGAGTACTTAGTAATGGGTTTTTAAATGCATCAGTAATTGTTGGTGGTTCTTATTCAGATGCGCCAGGTGGTGGAGTTTGTCAAACTTCAACAACTTTATTTAATGCAGCTTTATTATCAGGATTACAAATAGACCAAGTTAGAAATCATTCTAAAACATCTCATTATGTTCCAAGAGGAAGAGATGCTATGGTTAATGATAGTGGTAGTGATTTAAAATTCACTAATAATTTTGATCATGCAGTATATGTTCAATGCTATAGAAGTGGAAGTAGTGTTTCAGCAACTATATATGGTTCATCTAAAGATAAAGTTGGTGTTAGTATAAAAGTTGACAACTTTACATATAATGGATTGCCAGGAGCAAAAACATATAGAACTATTACAAAAAACGGAAAAAGTAAAACATCACAGATATATACAAGTGTATATCAACAATAATATTATAAAAAGCTATCTTTATGTAAGAAACTTACATAAAGATAGCTTTTTATAATATTATTGTCAGAAGATAAAGAAATTTTTATGTATAATGGAAAAAAGTAGTGATTGTTGATATAATTTATTTAAGTTACGGTAAAGAGAGGTGTATGTATGGAATATATTTCAGGAAGATATGAAATATTAGATAATAATGATAAAATTGTATGTGGTAAATTATATAAAGCTAGAGATTTAGAAAATGATGTTTTAGTGTATATTCAATTGTTGAAAGATAATAAATATATTAGTAAAAGTTTTTTACCGAACTTAATAGATGAATCTACTATGTTAAATGAAATTAATTCATATAATATAGCTAAGATTTTAGATTTGGGAATTCATTTAAGTCACGAGGAAAGATACTTTTATGTGGTAAATGAATATTTTTGTGGCATAGAATTGAAAAAAATTATAAAAGGAAACTATATTGATTTAAATAGTATAGTTACAATCACAAAGAAAATACTTAAAACACTAGATACAGGATATAGTCAAGGTCTTTATCATGGAAGTCTTAGTGAAGAAAATATTTTTGTGGATGAAAA
Source organism: uncultured Clostridium sp. (assembly GCA_900557165.1). Classification (GTDB taxonomy): domain Bacteria; phylum Bacillota; class Clostridia; order Peptostreptococcales; family Peptostreptococcaceae; genus Terrisporobacter. Next base: position 17,175 of record USRS01000010.1, on the reverse strand, counting down.
TTATAATATAAAAATATATGATTATTGTATTACTAAAGCTAATAAAGGTGTAAATGTAAGAAAGGATAATTGTATTGCATTTTTATCACCACATCAACTTAATATAAATTATACAGATAAGGAAAGTGACTTTTTTACTTTGGGTATAATTTTATTTGATGCTATTTTTAAAAAAATGCCTTTTGGTATTGGTAAAGATGAAGCAGAAATGTTAAAATTAATAGATAAAGGAATTGACTGGAATACTGTGGGCATAAATAATGAAAATATAGCTCTAGTAAATATAGTTAAAAAGCTTACAAGAAGAACTGAAAAGTATAACGGTATAAATGAGATATTAATTGATTTAAGTAACTTTATGTATGTTAAAGCTGATATTGAAGAAAATGAAGAAATAGATGAATTTGATGAAGAAATAGATACTCAAATTAATAAACCTAAAAATAAAATATTTCAAAAAGTAATGCTTCTTGCTTTAACAGTTACAATGTTAATTACTGTAATAACTCAGTTTAGGTAAGATTTAAGTAAAATGAAAAATAATTATTTGTCAGGAGAAGAATATGAAAGTAAATTGGAACTCAAAGTATAATACCATATCAGTATATGCACTGATTGTAATTTGTTGTAGTATAATTTTTTATTTTGTAGCATCGCAAATTGGATCTTTTAGTGAAAAAATAAGTATTTTAATAGGAATATTGTATCCTTTTATAATAGGATTTGCTATAGCTTACTTATTAAACTTTATACTAAAGTTTTATGAACATACTATTTTAGATAATGTTCAAGGAAGTTCAAAACTTAAAAAAGGTCATAAAAGAAGTATCTCTTTAATTTTGACTTATTTAACAGCTGCAGGTATATTTTATTTATTTGTACATTTTATAGTTCCTCAATTAATTGATAGTATTATGGGATTGGTAAATGATGTACCTATGTATGTTGACAATGTAACTAAGCTTTTTGATGATGTAATGAAGGAAACTAATTTAAGTCCTGAATATACAGCATTAATACAAGAACAAATGAATAAATATATTAATATTATAATGGATTTTGCAAAGGAAGTTATACCAGTTGTAGGTAATACTTTAAAAATGATTGCATCAAGTATATGGAATATAGTTCTTGGTATCATTATTTCTGTATATCTATTAATAGATAAGGAATATTTCTTTGCTATAAATAGAAAGATAACATGTGCATTATTTTCAGATAAAATGGCAAGTAGAATTTTTGAATTAACACATAGAACAAATGAAATATTTGGGAAATTTTTAAGTGGTAAGATAATTGACTCAGCTATTATAGGAGTATTATCATTTGTAGTATTTTCTATATTCAAAATACCATATACTTTATTAATATCTGTAATAATAGGTGTAACTAATATAATTCCATTCTTTGGACCATTTATAGGAGCTATACCATCATTTATTATTATATTATTTGTATCTCCAACAAAGGCTTTAATATTTTTAATATTAATATTTATAATACAACAAATAGATGGAAATATAATAGGGCCTAAAATATTGGGAGATTCAATAGGTATATCAGCCTTTTGGATATTATTTGCAATACTTGTAGCAGGTGAATTTATGGGACTTGTAGGTATGATAATAGGAGTACCTGTATTTGCCATAATTTATTCAGTTATAAAAGAAGATGTAGAGTATAAATTAAAAAATAAAGATTTACCGACAGAAACTAAAGATTACATGAATAAAATGTAATATAAATTAAGGGGGAGTATTATGAAAAAAAAGGGGTTTTTCATAGTTACGTTAATGATAATATTATTATTTACTTTAAATGTTTTTGCAGATAGTATAGATAGTGCATCAAATTACTTTGCTAGTGACGAGGATGTAAATATATCTAAAGAAATTTTAGGTGATATTTATTCTGTTGGGAGAACAATTAAAGTAAATGATAAAGTCGAGGGGGATATTATAGTTGCAGGTGAAACTATTGATATAAATTCAAAGGAAGTAAGTGGAAATATTAGAACTGCTTCTAGAATTTTAAATATTAATAGTAAAAATATTAAAAATATTACATCTGTAGCACAAAATATCAATATAGACAAAGAGACCATAGCTAATGGTATCTATGTTTCAGCTGAAAAAATTAATTTTAAAGGAAGTTGTAATGGATTTTATGCCAATGGTTCAACTGTTATAATTAATGGTAAAATAGATGGAAATCTCAAAGTTAATTGTGATGAATTAATAATTGCAGATAATGGTGAAGTAACTGGTGAAGTACAAGTTTATTCTCCCAAAGAGCCCATAACTAATTCTAAAATAAGTATGAGTGATATTAAATATACTAAAGTTGATAATTCTAAAAATGAAAATGAATTGAAAGCTTTAGTTGGATTTTCAACAATAATATCACTATTAGCATCATTAATACTTGGATTTGTTATATATACTGTATCTAAAAAATTCTTTATAAGAACTAATGATTTATTGATAAAAGAGCCTCTACCAGTAGTACTTGGAGGTATGGCATCTTTTATATTAGTACCTATAGTTAGTTTGTTATTATTTATTACAGTTGTAGGATTGCCTCTTGGAATATTATCATTAATTATATATTTTATAATAGTATATTTGTCTCCAGTTGTAATGGGTATAATTCTTGGAAGACTTATATTAAAATATAAAAATCCATATTTACAATTATTTGTAGGTATATTAGTAGTAAGATTACTTAGCTTACTTCCAATGGTAGGAGCCTTTGTTTGGGTTGTAAGTGCTATGATTGTCCAAGGATTTATAGTATATGAGTCTTATCAATCAATTAAATATAAAGAAAATAGAATATAGAAAAAGAAAAATATGAGTTTATTAAGCTCATATTTTTTTATTGTAAAGTTATAAAAATTTTAGATATACAAATATTAGGTATAATTAAAATATAGCCAATAAGATGAATACAGAAAAATTAAAATGAAATTATGATAAAGAAGATTAAAATATGAAAAAAGAAAGAAGACGTATAATTATTGATTTTGAAGTACTGTCCAAGGGAAACTTTTGGATGCGATGTATGAAAGATTATAAAACTCAAGCAGAACATATTATTATAAATGATAGCTATAGAAGTTTAAAAGAATTGTAACTATTTATGGGTGAAGATATAAGAGAAAGTTCTGTACCTTTTGATTTAAATAGATATCCTCTAGAAGAAGAAATTAAAGAGCTTACTACTTATTGTTTACACGATGTAAGAATGACATACAAAGTTTTTGAAGAAGTTTATTATAAATATGAAGCACAGTTAGGATTAATAGAATATTTTAATTTAGATGATTCTTTATTTAATAAAACAGAGGCTCAACTGAGTGCCTATATACTGGGAGCCAGAAAATCCAATTATAATAGAAATGATATGAAATATTTTGAAATTGTAGATAGTATAAATAAGACTATTCCAGATAAGCTAGATAAATCATGGTATATAAGTATTGCAAAGGATAGGTTGGAAAGTTTTATACCGGAGGATTCTTTTACATTGTTTGATTATTTCAATGGAATATAAGATGATAAATAAAAAAGGAACTGATAAATCAGCTCCTTTTGTTTGGGCTAGCGTCATACTTATACTAGATGTATAAGTTCCCACTTATAATATAATTATATGATATATTTCAAATAAAGTAAATGGTAATTTTTAACAAGGAGCTAATGGGATTATAGATATAAAATAAAATTACTTAGGTAAATGATTTAAGATAAAGGAGGACACTTCTTCAACAGGGATATTTAGAACAGTAGCAAATTCTTCATTTATTAATTTTTCTGCAGTTTTTTTGAAATCTTCATCAATTTTAGATAATTTTTTACCAGAAGAGAGTTTTTCTTGTTCATTTATATTTATACTTTTTATTAATTGGGCTAAATCAGAACAAATGCTACTTTTTATTATAGATTTAAATTGTTGGCTTCTTTGTTTATCATTATTTATATCTAACACCTTTAAATTAGGTATGCTTTCAATAATAGATAGGACTTCTCTTTGAGAAATAAGATGTCTCATAAATACTTTTTTGCTATCTACCGGGATCTTTATAATAGTACTTTTATCTGAATAAACAGGTTGTATTACATAATAAGATTTAAGTCCAATATAAGGATTTTCTTCTTCAATAATATCTATGATTTTACAAACACTCATTGGTCCATAAACAATATAATCATTTATTTTAAACATATAAAATCACCCCCTTAAAATCAAGATTAATAGTTGAATTGTAATTATTCAAACTATTATTTATAATATAATCTTATCATAATTGATTAGCTAAATGTAAGTTGAAAAGTTTTTAAATGAATGAAAGTATAAAATTTAATGCAAAAATAAACCTATGGCTAATAAAGTATTATATTTAGCCATAGGTTTATTTTCTAAGGAGCACCATGATTGTTAACGTCTTTCGAAAGTATTAGAATCTAAATTCTGATATCTTATTCCACTAGATACGCCAAAGAAATTAAGAGTAGAATCAGCATAATTAGCTTCATAGGAAGAGTTTATTTCTGTACAAGTGAAAGATATTTCTTCATAAATTTTATCTACCAAACCTATATTATTTATATTTGTATTTGTATTTTTATTCATTAATAACACCAACCTTTTTATTTATTTTTAATTTGTTAATATATATTGTATGTATAGGACGGGTTTATGTCGATTCGATTTTGCAAAATTCAGAAAATTTTTAAAATTTAAAAAAGTATTCTAAATACATTAAAATAAATAAAGTTTCCTTGTTTTTTTTATATCTAAATAATTATTTTTTAAAGGTAAAAATGAAGAAGAAAAATAGGGTATATTAAATTTTTATAAATTAAAACTATAAGTAGAATTAATTTATAGGAGGTAAAAATGAATTGTAGGTGGGTATCTAAAGAAAATAGAAATGTAAAATGTACAAGAAAAGCTGATTCATCAGGTTATTGTTTATTTCATAAGGAAAATAAAAGTTCAAGACAAATTGCTTTATTTGAAGCTTATATAAAAAAAGGGGAGATAAATGATTTTACAGGATTTTGTTTTAATGAAAATTTTAATATTGAGAAAATAGTAAATTATAAATATGATAAATTGAAATTTTGTGAAGCTAAATTTAAAAAAGAAGCTAATTTTAATGATTTCATTTTTGTAAAATCGGTTGATTTTACAAATGTAGAATTTAAATCTTCTGTGAATTTTAATAACTGTATATTTTTAAATAATTGTATATTTAACAAAACTATATTTAATGAAAAATATATAAATGAAAAAGTTTTTGAAAAAGCTAACTTTAATGGTCAAAAGCTTATTGTAGAAAAATGTGCATATTTTCCTAGATTAGATGGTGTTGTATTTTCTCCTTATACTAAATTTATATTAAAAGATATAAACTATAGCAAAAAAAACTGTCTTTGTGGAAAAAATAATTATAAAATAGCAAGAATCCAAGCAAAACAAACAGAAGATAACGAAAATATGAGTTATTACTATTATAATGAAAGAAATTATACTAGTAATTTCTTGAAAAGTAGTAGATATAAGGGATACAGTGATTATTTAACTAATGAATTTTTTGACTTTTTATCAAAATATATTATTGGTTATGGAGAAAAGCCATTTAGACTCTTATGTATAAGTGTTTTTATAATAAGTTTATTTGCCCTTATATATATGTTTACAGGACTTAATACTATGGATTATGGTCTTGTTAAGATAAATTTATCTAAAAATATGTATACGTTTAATGAAATAATAATTTACTATTTAGAAGCTTGGTATTTTTCTATGATAACTTTTAGCACAGTGGGTTATGGTGAAATAATAGCTCTTGGAATTTTTGGAAAAATATTTGTATGCTTAGAAGTATTTTTAGGAATTACAATACATGCCACATGGACATCTGTATTATTTAGTAGATTAATTCAATAAATATAGAAAATAATTCAAGATTATTACATAAACAAAGGGGAAAAATAATTTAGACTAAAGTTACCAAGAAGGTGATAATTTTGACAAAAGTAATAGAAAAATTCCTGATAATATTAATTATTGTAAGTGTTCTTTCACCGAGTATTTCTTATGGTCAAATTTCAAACGTGGACAAGTATTCAAAATCATCCATCTTAATAGATCAAGATACGGGAAGAGTTTTATATGAAAAAAATCCAGATGATAAAAGACCATTGGCAAGTTTAAGTAAGATGATGACTTTTTTAATTGCCATAGAAGCTATAAACAATAAAGAGGTAAATAAAGAAGACATAATTGTGGTGGATAAAGATATAGCTAAAGTTAGAGGATCATCTTATCATTTAAAAGTGGGAGAAAAAGTACCTCTAATAGAACTTATGAAAGGCCTTATGATAGTATCAGGAAATGATGCAGCTGTGGCTATATCAAAACATATTGGTAAAAGTGAAGAAAGTTTTGTAAAAATAATGAACAAAAAAGCAAAGGAAATAGGAATGAAAAATACAAACTTTGTAAATTGTAATGGACTTCCTATTTATAGCTTGTCAGATCCTAAAAAACCGCCAAAAGAAAATATATCTACAGCAAGAGATATTGCCATACTTGGAAAGTATATGATGGATAATTATGAAAAAGAAGTAACAGCTATTACAGATATGCAAACGTATAATTATTCAGAAAGGAGATTTTGTAAAAATAATACAAATGGACTTTTATCCATCATTCCAGAAGTGGATGGTATAAAAACAGGATACACAGGTAATGCCGGTTATTGTTTAGCTTTTTCTATGAAAATTAATAAAGACAATAAAAACGTAGAAAATAGACTAATAGGAGTATCTCTAGGAGCTAATCACAAAAATAAAAGAATTCAGGCTTGTCTTGATATGTTGAAATACGGCAGGGAAAATTTTACCACTCAAAAAGTTATGAGTAAAGAAGACTTAATTGGTAAAAAATATTTAATGGGAATTGATGATTTAGAAATTACTTTAGAAAGTGAAGATGATTTAATTATAGTCAAAAAAAATGATGAAAATATAAATACACAAGTTACATTTAAAGAAATGAAAGCACCAATCCAAAAAGGTGACGTTCTTGGGGTAATAAAATATTATAATGATGATGGTGAAATTTTAGGTAGTAATAAAATAATAAGTCGAAATGATTTAAGTAATATTTCACTAAAAAATAGAATAAAAATGATATTTAAGAATTAATATCCAAAAATTAGTTAATAATTTAATTGTAAGCTTATATTAAATTATATTGAAATTTATTTTTCACTATGTTATACTATCAGAGGTGAAAAAATAAAATACAAATATCACACACGACGATGGGATTCTTAAAAGGTGCCAAAAATGGTTTTTTAAGAAGTTGATCACGTCGGAGGGACAAAACCAAGGAGGTACGAAATGTCAGTAATATCAATGAAACAATTATTAGAAGCTGGTGTTCACTTCGGACATCAAACAAGAAGATGGAATCCTAAAATGTCAAGATTCATCTTCACAGAAAGAAACGGAATCTATATAATAGATTTACAAAAAACAGTTAAAAAAGTTGAAGAAGCTTACAACTTCATGAAAGAAATAGCTGAAACTGGTAAACCAGTTTTATTCGTAGGAACTAAAAAACAAGCTCAAGAAGCTATAAAAGAAGAAGCTGAAAGATGCGGAATGTTCTACGTAAACGAAAGATGGTTAGGTGGTATGTTAACTAACTACAAAACTATCCAAACTAGAATCAAAAAATTAAGAGAATTAGAAAAAATGGAAGAAGAAGGTGTATTCAACGTTCTTCCTAAAAAAGAAGTTATAAAATTAAACGCTGAAAAAGAAAAATTAGAAAAATACTTAGGCGGAATAAAAGATATGCCTGAATTACCAGGTGCTATATTCGTAGTTGACCCAAGAAAAGAAAATATAGCTATACAAGAAGCTCACAGATTAGGTATACCAGTAGTTGGTATAGTTGATACAAACTGTGATCCAGATGAATTAGATTTCCCAATACCAGGAAATGATGATGCTATAAGAGCTGTTAAATTAATAACTGGTGCTATGGCTACTGCTGTAATAGAAGGTAGACAAGGTGCTGAAGAAGAAGTTGTTGAGGAAGTAGAAACTCAAGAACAATAAGAAAAATTGAATGGTAAGGGGACTTCCCTTACCATTTACAATATATAGGAGGAATTGTAAAATGGCTAACATAACTGCACAAATGGTTAAAGAATTAAGAGAATCTACAGGCGCTGGAATGATGGACTGTAAAAAAGCTTTACAAGAAGCTGAAGGAAACATGGAAAAAGCTGTAGACATATTAAGAGAAAAAGGATTATCTAAAGCTGCTAAAAAAGCTGATAGAGTTGCTGCTGAAGGTTTAGTAACAGTTGAAATAAACGCTGACCACACTGCTGCTGCAATAGTAGAAGTAAACTCAGAAACAGATTTCGTTGCTAAAAACGAAGACTTCAAACAATTCGTTAAAGATGCTGCTGAAATGGCTTTAGCTACTGAAGCAACTGAAATAGCTGCTTTATTAGAAGAAAACCACGCTGAAGGAAAAGCATTAAAAGACGTATTAAACGATAGAATAGCTAAAATAGGAGAAAAATTAGACTTCAGAAGATTCGAAACTATAACTTCAGAAGGTCAAGTATCAGGATACATACATGGTGCTGGTAAAATAGGTGTTTTAGTTGAATTATTAACTGACGCTAGAGATGAAAGAGTATTAGCATTAGGAAAAGATATAGCTATGCAAGTTGCTGCTATGAATCCTAAATACGTTTCAAGAGAAGACGTAGACCCAGCTTACATAGCTCATGAAACTGAAGTTTTAACTGCTCAAGCATTAAACGAAGGAAAACCTGCTAACATAGTAGAAAAAATGGTTAAAGGTAGATTAGAAAAAGAATTAAAAGAAGTTTGCTTATTAGAGCAAGTATTCGTAAAAGATTCTGATTTAACTATCAAAAAATTAGTAGCTAACACTGCTAAAGAAGTTGGTTCAGATATACAAGTTGGTAGAGTTGTAAGATTCGAAGTTGGTGAAGGTATAGAAAAGAAAGAAGAAAACTTCGCTGAAGAAGTTGCTAAGCAACTTAAGTAATAATTAACCAAAAGAGAACACTTATGTGTTCTCTTTTTTAAAAAAAAGATAAAAAAATATATTGTATATGAGATGAAGACGGGAGGATTTCTATGGATAAACCTAAGTACAAAAGAGTATTACTTAAGCTAAGTGGAGAAGCTTTAGCTGGTGATAGAGGTTTTGGAATAAACAATGACGTTGTTAATGAAATAGCTGAAGCTATTAAAAGAGTACAAGAAATTGGTGTTGAAGTTGCTGTAGTAGTAGGCGGAGGAAACTTTTGGAGAGGTAGAACTTCTGAAGGAATGGATAGAACTACAGCTGACTACATAGGAATGCTTGCAACAGTTATGAATTCTATGGCTCTACAAGATGCACTTGAAAATATAGGTGTTCAAACAAGAGTACAAACTGCTATAGAAATGAAAGAAATAGCAGAACCATATATAAGAAGGAAAGCTGTAAGACATCTTGAGAAAGACAGAGTTGTAATATTTGGATCAGGAACAGGAAATCCATATTTTTCAACTGATACAGCAGCAGCTCTAAGAGCAGCGGAAATGGAAGCTGAAATAATACTACTTGCTAAAAAAGTTGATGGTGTTTATGATAAAGATCCAGTTTTACATGCTGATGCTAAGAAATTTGACGAATTATCATATATAGAAGTACTACAAAAAGAGTTAAAAGTTATGGACTCAACTGCTACATCTTTATGTATGGATAACAATATACCAATAAAGGTATTTGAACTTACAACAGAGAATATATTAAAAGCAGTACATGGAGAAAATATAGGAACAACAGTACACTAATAAAAAGAAGGAGGAGTAAAAATGAAAGAAATACAAAACAAATTACAACAACAAATGGAAAAAACTATAGAAGCTTTAAAACATGAATTTTCTACAATAAGAGCTGGTAGAGCTAATGCACAAATGTTAGATAAAATAAGAGTAGATTATTATGGAACTCCAACTCCAATAAACCAAGTTGGATCTATATCAGTACCAGAACCAAGAACTTTAATGATAAATCCTTGGGATAAAAGTGCAATGAAAGATATAGAAACAGCTATAAGAAATTCAGATTTAGGTTTAAACCCAACTAATGATGGAGAAGTTATAAGATTAAACGTTCCAGCATTAACTGAAGAAAGAAGAAAAGAACTTTGCAAACAAGCTAAAAAAGCTTCAGAAGAATTCAAAGTAAGATTAAGAAATGAAAGAAGAGACGCTAACGATAAACTTAAAAAGTTAGAAAAAGAAGGCGAAATAACAGAAGACGATTTAAAAAAAGCGCAAGATAACGTGCAAAAAATGACTGATAAATACACTAAAGAAGTAGATGTATTATTAGAAGTAAAAGAAAAAGATATAATGGCGGTATAATAGCTTTGAAAAAATATTACGAGCTATTAGGCCTTCCTTTAGATGAAGTTAAAAAATATTTTGATTATAAGCAAATAAAATATACTACTACTATCCTTCAAGGTAAAAAAGATCAAGATAAATTAATTTATCCAAAAGTAATCAAAATTGCACAGAAGGAAAATCATGTAGAATTATTTGTAACTTACTTTTCTGGCTCCTTATTATAAGGAGTCAGAAAAATATTTGGAGTATGAATATGAAAAACGATATGTTTTATGATATAGATTTAAATAGGGTGCCACAACATATTGCCATCATTATGGATGGAAATGGAAGGTGGGCTAAAAGTAGATTTCTACCAAGAGTTGCAGGACATAAGGCAGGAGTAGAAACTATAAGAACAGTACTTAGAGAATGTAAAAGGTTAAATGTTAAACATGTTACTTTATATGCATTTTCAACAGAAAACTGGAAAAGACCTAAAATGGAAGTTGATGCATTAATGAATTTATTATCAACTTACTTAATAAATGAAGTTGCTGCACTACATGAAGAAAATGTTAAGTTAACTTCTATTGGAGATATAAGTGAATTACCAAGTAAATGTGTAATGGAATTAGAAAAAGCTATAAAATTAACTGAAAATAATACAGGATGTAACTTAAACTTAGCTTTAAATTACGGTGGCAGAAGAGATATTAAAGATGCTTTAGTTAAAATTATCAAAGATGTTAAAGATAATAAAATAAATTTAGATAAAATTGACGAAAATACTATAAGTAATCATTTAAGTACAAAAGATATTCCAGATCCAGATTTAGTTATAAGAACTAGTGGTGAAGAGAGATTAAGTAATTTTTTACTTTGGGAAGTGGCTTATTCGGAATTTTACTTCACAAATGTACACTGGCCAGATTTTGATGAAAAAGAACTTCAAAAAGCTTTATTCACATATCAAAATCGTGATAGAAGATTTGGGTCAATAAAATAAGGAGAAAACTTATGAGAACAAGAATTATTGCAGGATTATTATTAGTTCCTTTATTAATCCTTATCATAGTTGGTGGGACTCCTTTATATATTGGAGAGGCTATAATAATCTCCATTGCCTTACATGAATTTTATAAGGCCTTTGAAGCAAAGGACATAAAGCCATTATATTATATAGGTTATATTTTTTCTATTTATTTATTAATTAAAAATTATCTTAAATTGCCAATAACTTTTACATATACATTAATATTTATTTTATTTTTAATATCTATAATATCAATATTAAATTTAAAAAGAAATATTATTGATATAGTAGTTACGTTTTTTGGTTTATTTTACGTGGGAGTATTAATTGATTTTATAATATTAACGATGTATTCTTTTTCTAAAGGACATATATATGTTTGGTTAATATTTATAATAGCATTTATAACAGATATATTTGCTTATTTTGCAGGATATTTATTTGGGAAACATAAATTAATTCCTAAAGTAAGTCCGAAAAAAACAATAGAAGGTAGCATAGGCGGTATACTAGGATCTACATTAGTATGTTTAGGTTTTGGATATTACTTTAATCTTAACTTAACAATGATAATATTGTTAGGATTCTTTGGAAGTATTATTGCACAAATGGGGGATTTATTTGCCTCATCTATAAAAAGATATGTTGGAATAAAAGATTATGGAAAACTAATACCAGGTCATGGTGGTGTACTAGATAGGTTTGATAGTGTTATTTTAGTAGCACCTTTTGTGTATAGTGTAATAAATTTATTTATTCAATAATTTAGCTTCAGTTATGCTGAAGCTTTTTTTAATTATAAGGAAATTATATATTATCTGATTTGTGGAGAATATATAATTTCCAACTTATTAATTTGAGCAACGGACGAAGTCGGTGGGGACATGAAATGTGGAGCCCATGCAGTGACTTAAACGAAGTGAATTTTTTAATATATTAAAAAAGTATTTGAATTTTTGATGAATATTGTAAATAATAAGAGCAATAATGATATAATACTATAAGTAAAGACAATTTAGTAAATATAAGAAAGGGATTATTTATGAAAAGAATTACCATACTAGGTTCAACAGGATCTATAGGAACTCAAACTTTAGATGTTGTAAGAAAAAATAGAGATAAGTTTGAAGTTGTGGCTATTTCAGCAAATAGCAGTGTAGATTTATTATTGGAACAAATATTAGAATTTTCTCCTAAATATGTAACAGTATATAATGAAGAAAGTGCTAAAAAATTAAAGGATATGATTCCTGATAATATAAATATAGAAGTATTAACTTCAATGGAAGGTTTAGTTAAAATTTGTGAACTTGATGAAGTTGATGTAGTATTAACTGCAGTTGTAGGAATGATAGGTCTTGTGCCAACTATGGCAGCTATAAAAGCAAAGAAAACTATTGCATTAGCTAACAAGGAAACCTTAGTAACGGCAGGAGAATTAGTAATGTCAGAAGCTAAGAAAAATAATGTTAAAATATTGCCAGTGGATAGTGAACACAGTGCCATATTCCAATGTTTAAATGGGGAAAGACATAAAGATATAGAAAAAATAATATTAACAGCTTCGGGTGGACCTTTCAGAGGTAAAAAAAGAGAAGAGTTAATTAATGTTACTAAAAATGAAGCTCTAAAACATCCAAATTGGGATATGGGAAGAAAAATAAGCATAGACTCTTCAACGCTTATGAATAAAGGCTTAGAAGTTATAGAAGCAAAATGGTTATTTGATGTGGATGTGGAAGATATTGATGTGGTTGTTCATCCACAAAGTATAATTCATTCTATGGTATCTTTTAAAGATAGTTCAGTTATATCACAAATGGGTTGTCCAGATATGAGACTTCCTATAGTATATGCTTTAACTTATCCAGAGAGAATTGAAACAGATTATGAAAGATTGGATTTGGCTAAAGTTGCAACACTAACTTTTGAAAAGCCTGATATGGATACATTCCCATGCTTAGGTCTTGCTTATAAAGCTTTAAAACTTGGTGGAACTTATGCTGCAGCACTAAATTCAGCAAATGAATTTTTAGTAAATGAATTTTTAAATGATAAAATAGGTTTCTATGACATACCATATTACATAGAAAAAACTTTAGACTGTCATAAAAATAGAGTTAATCCTACGTTAGAAGACATATTAGAAGTTGATAAGGAAACTAGAGCGTTTTTAGCTAACTTACTAAAATAATATGACATAGGGTTTAGACATTTTTATATAAGATTTGTAATAATAAAAATTAAAATTAGGAAGGTGGATATATGACAATAATTGCAGCCTTATTACTTTTTGGAGTAATAGTATTAATACATGAATTTGGTCATTTTATATTTGCAAAGAAAAATGGAGTTACAGTACATGAATTTGCCCTTGGAATGGGACCAAAATTATTTGGCAAAGAAGTAAATGGAACAATGTATTCTGTAAGAATTTTACCTATTGGTGGCTTTTGTGCTATGGAAGGGGAAGATGAAGACTCTGATAAGCCAGGATCTTTTGGTAGAAAATCCATACTTCAAAGGGCAAGCATAATATTTGCAGGTCCATTTTTCAATTTAATATTAGCCGTATTATTTTTAATTCCTGTATTTATTTACATAGGATCTCCAACAACAACTATTGATGAAGTAGTAGATAAAAGTCCTGCCAAAGAAGCAAGCTTACAAAGTGGAGACAAGATAAAAGAAATAAATGGAGAAGAAATTACTTCATGGGCTAAATTTACAGAAAAAATTACATCCTCACAAGGTAAAGAATTACATCTTACTGTTGATAGAGACAATAAAACATTAAATTTAAATATAACACCACAAAAGAGTGAAGACGGAAGTTATAAAGTGGGAGTAACTTGTAAAAGAGATAAAAATGTTATACATGCAATAAAAGATTCATTTATAACAACAGGTCAAATGACTGTACAGATGGTTACTTTCCTAAAACAAATGATAACAGGAACTATACCTGGAGGATTTTCTAATTCTGTAGCAGGACCTGTGGTAATTATTTCTATAGTTTCAGATGCAGCTAAGACGGGTATAATTAATTTATTATATTTGGGTTCCATAATAAGTTTAAATTTAGGAATAATAAATTTAGTACCATTCCCTGCCCTTGATGGAGGAAGATTATTTTTACTTTTAATAGAAGCCATAAGAGGTGGAAAGAAAATAAACCCAGAAAAAGAAGCTATGATAAATATGATAGGCTTCTGTGCTTTAATGGCCTTTATGGTATTTATTACTTATAGTGATGTAACTAAATTATTTAAAGGCATAATAAAATTCTAAAAATATAAGTAGAAGGTGAAGTTTTGAGTTACAATAGAAAAAAAACAAGAGAAGTATCTTTAGGAAATATAAAAATTGGTGGAGATAATCCTATAGCAGTTCAATCTATGACAACTACTGATACTAGAGATGCTGCTAAGACAATAGAACAAATAAAAAAATTAGAAGAAGCAGGATGCGATGCTGTTAGAGTTGCTGTACCAGATATGCAGGCGGCAAAAGCTTTAGGTAAAATAAAAGCAGGTATAAATATACCGCTAATAGCAGATATACATTTTGATTATAAATTAGCTCTAAAAGCTATAGAAGAGGGCGTGGATGGAATAAGAATAAATCCAGGAAACATTGGAAGCGTTGATAGAGTTAAAGCTGTAGTTGAAAAATGTAAAGAGAAAAATTTAAAAATAAGAATAGGTGTAAATGGAGGCTCATTGGAGAAACATTTACTTCAAAAATATGGCCATGCAACACCAGAGGCTTTAGTTGAAAGTGCCATGGAACATATTAAAATTCTAGAAGATTTAGATTTTTATAATATAGTAATATCTCTAAAATCTTCAGATATATATACAGCAGTTGAAGCTTACACTTTAATGAGTGAAAAAGTTGATTATCCACTTCACCTAGGAATAACAGAAGCTGGTGGAATTAAAAAAGGAACAATTAAATCAGCAATAGGTGTTGGTTCTCTTTTAATGAATGGTATAGGAGATACTATAAGAATATCTTTAACAGGAGACCCAGTGGAAGAAATTCATGTAGGAAAAGATATACTTAGAAGCTTAAATTTATTAAATGATAAAATAAAAATAGTATCTTGCCCAACATGTGGAAGATGCAATATTGATTTAATAAATATGGCAAATGAAGTGGAAGAAAGAATAAAAGATATAGATAAAAACATGACAGTAGCCATAATGGGATGTGCTGTTAATGGTCCTGGAGAAGCTAGGGAAGCCGATATTGGAATTGCTGGCGGAAAGGGAGAAGGTCTTTTATTTAAAAAAGGTGAAATAGTTAGAAAAATCAAAGGTGATTCATTAGTTGAAGAATTACTAGAAGAAATAAATAAATTTGAAAAATAATAGAAAAGATGAGCTTTAATTAGTTCATCTTTTTTTATTTAAGTAAAAAAATAAATTGACAATATGAAATTAATTAGAAAAAGTACTAAGTTTATTAAAATATAAGTTAATATCTGCTATAATTTAAATTATACAACTTATTTTTTAATATGGGTTGTTTAAGAGGGGGGATATTATGATAGAAATGAAAAATATATCAAAAAAAGTTGGAAATAAAGTAATTCTTGATGATATTTCTTTAAAAATTGATGAAGGTAGCTTTGTAGTATTTATAGGACCCAGTGGATGTGGTAAGACAACTACTTTAAAATTAATGAATAAATTAATATCACCAACAAGTGGGGAAATATATATTGATGACAAACCTATATCAAAAGAAGATCCAATAAAATTAAGAAGAAATATAGGATATGTTATTCAAAGTATAGGATTATTTCCACATTTAACAATAAGGGAAAATATTGAGCTTATCCCTAAATTAAAAAAAGAAAAATCGTATGAGGAAATAGAAAAATCCACCATAGAACTTATGAATATGGTAGGTCTTAATCCAAATGAGTTTTTAGACAAATATCCATCAGAATTAAGTGGCGGTCAACAACAAAGAATAGGACTTGTTAGAGCAATAGCCACAGATGCTGAAATAATACTTATGGATGAACCTTTCAGCGCCTTAGACCCCATCACACGTACACAACTTCAAGAATGGCTTTACTCTTTGCAAGAAGAACTGAAAAAAACTATAGTTTTTGTAACTCATGATATGGATGAAGCATTAAAATTAGCAGATAAAATTTGTATTATGAAAGATGGCAAAATACAGCAATATGACACTGTGGAAAATCTTTTAAGAAATCCTGCCAATGAATTTGTAAAAAACTTCATAGGTAGTGATAGACTATGGAATGCACCTGAATATATAAAGGCAAAAGATATTATGATACAAAATCCTGTTTGTGTTCAAGGCTCTAGAACAGTAATTCAGGGAATGGAAATAATGAGAACAAATAAAGTTGATAGTTTGCTAGTAAAAGATAAAGAAGATAATTTCTTGGGAATAGTAACAGTAAAAGAACTTAGAAGAAATGGTATTCAAAATCACTATTTAAGCGAAATTATGGATAAAGAACCCGTATTTGTTTATGATGATAATAATTTAGTAGAGATATTAGAAGTTATGAATAAGGAAAATATAGGACATGTACCTGTAATTACTAGATATAATAAATTAGCAGGTCTTATTACTAGAAGTAGTTTACTTTCTGTTTTAAGTGAACAATTTTTAGAAATGGAGGTGAGTATCCTTGAC
>USRS01000009.1 GCA_900557165.1 uncultured Clostridium sp. | reverse complement strand
AGTAAACTTGGCGGTAATTTTCTGTTGCACTTTCCTTAGGATCACTCCCACTAGGTGTTACCTAGCACCCTGCTCTATGGAGCTCCGACTTTCCTCACGTAGCTAATGCTACCTGCGATTATCTGACTTACTTAATCTTTAAATATATTACCATATAAAAAAGATTTTGTCAAAACCATTATATACCAATTAACATATTTTTTTAATTTTCTTGGATTATATAGATAACAACTTCACTTGTTTCTCAAATTTAGAAATTGTAAATTATATAGCCATTATTAATCCAACTATTAATGCACTTAATAAGCTAACTATAAAACCACCTATCATCCCTCTAAATGCAAGTTTTGATAATTGATTTCTTTTTTCTGGACAAAATACTGATATTCCTGATATACATATACCCATAGAAGATATATTAGCAAATCCACATAAAGATACTGAAAGCATTAAAGCTGTTCTTGGGTCTAAAGTTTTTATAACTTCTCCCAATTGACCAAAGGCAACAAATTCATTTAATACTAATTTACTTCCTAGTAATTGACCTGCCAAAGTCACACCATTCATATCAAGTCCCATTAAAAATCCTATCGGAGCAAATACTACTGATAGTATTTTTTCCAATGATAAACCAAATATTCCAAGAACTCCATTTACAAGAGCAACTATAGCTATAATTGCTATAAGTGATGCACCTATTCCTAAAGCCATATTAAGACCATCTTGAGCTCCTTGTGATATTGCTGATATTAGGTTTGCATTATCACCTTTATTGTCAATTTTTACTTCCTCAGCTTCATCTATTCTTAATGATTTATCTTCAGGTAACATAATTTTTGATACTATTATACTTCCAAGAGGAACTAACGATCCCCCTATTAATAAATATTGCATTGGTATACCCATAGCTGCATATCCCATAAGTACTGTAGCTGACATACTACCCATTCCAGAAATTAAAACAAGCATAATTTCACTTTCAGTCATATTTTTTAAGTATTTACTTACTAGTATTGGTGATTCTGTTTGCCCAAGGAACATATTGGCAGTAGCTACAAAACTTTCAACTTTTGAAGTTCCAAGTATTTTGCCTATAATTCCACCTATTACTTTGACAACTGCTCCTATTATACCTAGATAATATAGCGCTGCAACTAAAGCTGAAATAAATATTATGTTTCCTAAAGTTTGTATCCCAAATATAGATCCATTTACTGCGCTACTATCTGCTAAAGAACCAAACATAAAAGAAAGCCCTTCTCTTCCGTAACCTAATATATTAGTTACTACATCAGATACCTTTTCAATAAATAGTCTTCCTAAAGGGAATTTAACTAGCATAAATGCTAATATAAATTGTATTACTAGAGCTTTTATTATCATTTTCTTATCTATTAATTTTTTGTTAGACGAGAAAAAATATAATCCACCCAGTAAAACAACTATACCTATTACGTTTAATAATATTGTCATTTCATCTACCTATTTTCTTTTTATTTTTCGTATTATATTTTTTATTCATATAAATACATTGATTATTATATACTAGGCTAATATATTTTTTCAATATCTTTATATACATTTTAACTCTTTTATATAATTATTTTTTTCACATAAAATAAATAGCTATTGACAACTTTTGTTGTATTTTGTATCATTAAAGACATAACAGTTTTTATAAAATATTTATTAGGAGAGAATAACGATGAATGCAAATCTAGTAAAAAAAGTACAACTTAATATGTATTATTATTTTAGCTACTTTAGATAGGTTTGTATTTATGATATATACTCATCATAGATACAAACCAAGTTGTTGTATCTATGATGGCTAAAATTAATAAAAAAGCCACATAGATTATCGCTATGTGGCTTTTTTATTCTAGATGCCAAAAGCCACATGGATTATAACTATGTGGCTTTTTATATATAAAAATATAAATTTGAGGTGTAAAAATGAAAAAAAATAAGGATATTTTAATAGTTGGTTTTGCTCTTTTTTCCATATTCTTCGGAGCTGGAAATTTAATATTTCCTCCTTTTATAGGTATGGTGTCAGGTAGTAATTGGTTAACAAGTTTTTCAGGATTTGTTATAGCTGATGTAGGAATAATTTTATTATCAATATATGCAGTATCTAAAGCTGGTAGTTTTCAAAATGTTGTTGGTAAGGCTGGTAAGAAATTTGGCATTTCTTTAGAAGTTATAATGATGCTTTGTCTTGGACCTATATTAGTTATTCCAAGAACTGCTGCAACTACTTTTGAAATGAGTATACTTCCTCTTACTTCTTCATTAAACTCAATAGTATTTTCTATTATATTCTTTATTCTAACATTTATATTGACTATAAAGCAAACAAAAGTTATGGATATAATAGGTAAATTTTTAACTCCAGTATTATTAATTGCTTTAATCTTATTAATAGGAAAAGGAATTTTATATCCAATTGGTGAGTTAAGTAACAATGATAACAATGGATTATTTATTAATGGTATTACTCAAGGATACCAAACAATGGATGCCCTTGGCATAGGTGGAGTAACTACTTTAATTATGACTTCATTTGTTGCTAAAGGATATAAAGATAAAAAAGAAAACATATCAATGACTTTAAAATCTGCTACTGTTGCAGGAATTGGTTTAGTTATAATATATGGTGGATTGGCGTACTTAGGCTCAACGGTATCGACTATTTATGATGCTTCTATATCTCAAACTACCTTACTTGTAAATATAACTAATAGTTTACTTGGTAAAAGTGGAATCATGCTACTTGGTATAATAGTTGCTTTTGCCTGCCTTACAACTGCTATAGGCTTAACATCTATAACAGCTAAATACTTTGAAGATGTAAGCAACAAAAAACTAAAATACTCACATTTAGTATCATTTATATGTATTTTTAGTGCCATAGCATCTAATTTAGGAGTAGACAAAATAATTGCCATAGCTGTTCCAATACTAACAGTTATATATCCAGTTTCTATATTATTAATTGTTATGAGTATTTTTAGTAAACATCTAAAATCTCAATCTATATTTAAAGGTGCTGCCTTTGCAACTTTATTTATAAGTTTGTTAAACGTAGCTAATAGCTTAGGAGTTAATATAGTTTTTCTAAATAAACTTCCTCTTGCTAGTTTAGGATTTAACTGGGTTATACCAGCTATAATTGGTGGTATTCTTGGAAAAGTATTAATTAAAAATAATAAAAAAGATAAATCAAGTTCAGAAAAAATTAGTGCTTAACAATATAACTTAAATAAAAAAGATCAACGTAAAGTTGACCTTTTTTATTTCAATATTTGTAATGTTATATATTTTACACCCCAATTATTACAAGCTGCTTCTGACGTCATAAATATATCTATAGTATTACCTTTTATTGCTCCACCACAATCTTCTGCCGTAAATACCTTATCTAATTCTTTTATATAAACTTTCGTTCCATAAGGTATAACACTTGGATCTACAGCAATTGTACCATACTTTGGAACTGTTCCTGTTGCTGTTATTCCATCTCCTGTATAAGCATAAGCTTTTACATCTAAAGTTTTAGCCACCTCAAAAGAAGTATTTTCTGATACTTTTTCTGTAGAAGTTGATATATAATCTCCTGATACCCAACCTGTTATATCTGAGCATTTTATTTTATACCACCCATTACTTGATGATAATATTTCTACTTCTTTACCTTTTGTTACTTTTCCTACTATTGAATAAGATGTCGATGCTCCACTTCTTACATTTAGTGATGTAGCCGTTACTGTTCCTGTAATATTTGCTGCATCAACTTTTGTTGTATGTCCAAAAACAGACATCATTGTTATCATAGCAGCACTTAGCGTTATTGTTTTTATTGCTTTCTTTATCATAGCTCTTCCCCCATTATTCTTTTAATTTTATATATTGATCTAGAGTTTTTCGTTTTTATCGAATTTCGTTGCCGTATATATATAATATTACATTTTTGTAACTTTTAAAAGATTTTTTTATCAAAAAGTTACAAAAACGTTACATTTAAGCCTTTTTAAAACCCAAAATTTCTTCCTTACATATCAATATTTGCAATAGTTACAGCGTATTAGTTTTATTTTTAATAATCAAAAAAAATATTTCATTTTTTCTAATTTATGTTTTGTATAAATTTAAAAAGAGAGGAGTAAATCCTCTCTCTTAAGTAAATGCTATATGTATTTTTATTTTAAATTTATATAGAAAAAGCTATATTAATTTCCTTTACTTCTTCTATTTCTTCTTTATTTAATTTAGATAAATAATAAGAAATATTTTTGTCATCTATTATCAATTCTTTATTTAAATCCATAAGCGGAATTAAAACAAAAGCTCTTTCTTTTATTCTAGGATGTGGAAGAGTTAAAGCTTTATCATCAGAAGCTATATTATTAAAAAACAATATATCAACATCTATTGTCCTAGGTCCCCATCTAATTGTCCTTACTCTTTTTAATTGATTTTCTATATTATGACAGACTTCTAATAACTCTTCAGGTTCTAGATTTGTATCTATTTCCATACAAATATTTAGAAAGTCATCTTGATTAGTATATCCCCAGGCTTTAGTTTCATAAACTTTAGATATTTTGCAAATACTAATATTTTTATGATTACTTAACATAACACAAGCATCTCTTAAATATTTAACACGATTTCCCATATTAGTTCCTAATCCCAAATAAGCTTTATTCATTTCTATCTCTCCTAATTTCTACACCAAAATAATCATATATCCCATTTACTGGTGCTTCTGGCTTTTTCACTCTAACCATAATTGAATTAACAAGCTTAAATTTATCTAAAACTACTTGTGAAATATTTTCTGCCAATGCTTCTATTAAATCAAAGGTTTTATTTTCTGTTATGTCTTTTATTACTTCATATACATCTGCATAACTAACAGATTTTGTTAAATCATCATTTTTACCTGCTTCTTTAGTATATATAAAAAGCTCTACATCAATAAAAAATTTCTGGCCTAGTTTTTTTTCTTCCTCTAAAACACCATGATATCCATAAAAACCTAAATTACTTAAAATTATTTTATCCATATTTAACCTCTGTATAATTTATCTGCAACTTTGGCAGCTTGTATATTTTCTTTAACATCATGAACTCTAACTATATCAACACCATCTCTTATTCCAGATACTGTAGTAGCTACTGTTGCTTCAACTCTCTCCTTAGGTTCACCTCCTACAATATTTCCAAGCACTGATTTTCTAGAAGTTCCAAGTAAAATAGGATAGCCTAAATCTTGTAATTCATTTAATCTTTTTAAAACTTCTAAATTTTGTTCAAAAGTTTTTCCAAAACCTATACCGGGGTCTAAAACTATATTTTCTTTTTTGACACCTGCATTTAAAGCTTTATCTATGCTATTTTGTAAAAATTCTTTTATACTTTCAATTATATCTTTGTCATATTCAGTGTTTTCTTGATTATGCATAATACAAACAGATGCATTGTATTTTCCTATAACATCTGCCATATTACCATCATAAGTAAGTCCCCAAACATCATTTACCATATCTACACCTAGTTTTAATGCTTCTTCTGCCACATCAGCTTTATAAGTATCTATAGATAAAGGTATATGTACTTCTTTTTTTAAATTTTTAATTACAGGTACTATTCTTTTTATTTCTTCTTCTGAAGATACAAATTTATGACCTGGTCTTGTAGATTCCCCTCCAACATCTATTATATCTGCACCTTCTTTTATCATTTCCTTAGCATGTTCAACTGCAACATCTACATCAGTGTAACTTCCTCCATCAGAAAAACTATCTGGAGTTACATTTAAAATTCCCATTATATATGTTTTTTGTCCATATTTAAACATAGATTTTCTCCCTAATTTATAAATATTAATAATTTATCCTAATTTTATTAAGCTCATAGCTTCACTTCTAGCCAGTGAATCTGTTTCAAAAATTCCCCTTACTGCTGATGTTACTGTTTTACTACCTGGTTTTTTTACACCACGCATAGTCATGCACATATGTTCAGCTTCTACTACAACCATTACTCCATAAGGTTGTAATTCTTCCATAATAATATTTGCTGTTTCTTTTGTAATTCTTTCTTGCAATTGCGGTCTTTTTGCAAAGGTTTCTATTACCCTTGCTAATTTAGATAAGCCTGTAAGTCTTCCATCCTTTGGTACATAAACAACATGAGCTTTCCCAAAGAAAGGAACTAAGTGATGTTCACAACTAGAATAGAATGGTATATCTTTTACAACAACCATCTCTTCATGATTTTCATTTTTAAATAATACTTTTAAATGTTCTCTTGGATCTTGATGAAGTCCACTAAAAATTTCTTCATACATTCTAGCTACCCTATCTGGTGTTCCTTTTAATCCTTCTCTATCTGGATCTTCACCAATAGCTATTAAAATTTCTCTAACTGCCTTTTCTATAGCTACTTTATCAATTGTTTTTTTCCCAAAATTACTCATTTCTTCCTCCCCATTATAAACTACCAAAAGCATACTCTGTTACTTTTAATATTTTTTCATATTTATTATCATTTTTTACATTACTAACTAATTTGTATAGTTTAATATCTTGATTTTTTAATGATTTAATCAACTTTTTATCTTTTGGTATCCATAAATCATTAACAAGATAATAAGTTTTTATTATTTTACTTAAATACATATAAATCAAAAAATCATATTCAAATTCATCATATTCATATTTATTTTTTAATCTAGAAATATCTGAAATCAATTGGTTAATTTTAAATTTTTTATCTTTTAAGGGAATCTTATTTGGACCTTCTTTATATTTTTCTTCACATAAAGACAAAATTCCTCTTCCTATATTATTTTTATCGTATAATATATTTCCATCTTTTATCTCCAGAAAAAAATATGTCTTATTTTCAATAAATCTATAACTTCCTTCAATGGAAATATAATTAAAATCAAATTCCACATTGTTTATTGTTTCAATTTTTCTAATTTGATCTATATTTTGATTTTCAACTATTATAAATAAATCAATATCATTTACCTTGCAATTATTTTTAGTTATTTTATTTTTACTTGAGCCTACATGGATAATTGATTTTATATTTTTATTTTTTTTTAGATTTTTAATCACATTTGTAAATACGTTATAAGTATTGTTCTCCATTTTACCCTCCTAGGAGTAAGAGTATCTTTGTGTTTTATTTTTGTCAATAATATGAAATATTTTATTTAAGATAGTTTTGTTTTAAGATTTGCAAAGATTCATTTATGTCATTAAATTTCATTTCTAATACTAAAAACTCTGGATTTATATTCAAAATATATTTTAAATCTTCAGTAGTTAATTTCCCCTTTAAAATACCTAGGTGTTCATCTTCTCTTTTATTATTATCACTGAGATGAACTATTTTTATTTTATTTTTTATTAAATCATAATTACTTTTACAAATTAAATCATGGCCCGTATCATAGCAAAAATTTAAATTTTTATGCTTTTTAAAAATATAAATAAAATCTTCAACTTCTGTTCCCATATTGAAGAAATCTCCCCCTTTTGTATATGTATTTTCTATTGTAATAGGCAGTTTTTTCTCATCATATAATTTATCAAAAAATTTTATTGTATTATCTAAATATTTTAATTTATTTTTTGTAAGTCTATTAGCCATAACATATCCTAAATGCATATTATAATATGAAGTTTGTAGAAAACTTAATTTTTCATCTAAAGTAATAATATACTGGGTCCATTTATTCCTTATAAATTCAATATTTTCACAAGAATTTAATTCCATAGGAAGATGTATTCCTATAGTTAAATTAAGTTTTTTTATTTCTTTCTCATATTTTTTTACTTCTTCACAATCATTTATATTATCTATACCTATTTCTATGTGATTTATTTCTTTATTATTTTCACATATCTTTAAAGCTTCTTTTAAATTAAAAGTTAGTGCAGATATTCCTATTCTCATTTTTATTCCCCTTATAAATATTAAAGATACAATCTTGTTTCCATTTTTTTATCATAATCTCTAGGTACAGTTGCCAAATAATCATCTATGTCGTAATTTTCAAGTAATTTAACTTGAAAAACATCTAAAACATTATCTTTTTTGTCAGTCATAATTAAACTCCTTGGTTAAAATTTTTACAATTTAAAAAGCTCTAGACTGAAGATACACTATCAAATCTAGAGCTTTTCGCAAAAGACATAGGTGATAGCCTAAGCTTTTGACTTA
Source organism: uncultured Clostridium sp. (assembly GCA_900557165.1). Taxonomy (GTDB): domain Bacteria; phylum Bacillota; class Clostridia; order Peptostreptococcales; family Peptostreptococcaceae; genus Terrisporobacter. The sequence goes on along the minus strand of USRS01000009.1, from coordinate 31,192 downwards.
TATTTTTCAAACCATATAGTACTACCAAAAGGTTAGAAATTCTAGCTTTTGCATAGTTAGTTTGAAATATAGTTGGTCTTTAATCAACTATTACTATTATATTAACCAATAATTTTTTTATAATTCACTTACTATCATTTTTACTAAACTTAAAAATTCATTTTGAACTTTTTGAGTAGTTTCTATTACTTCTTCATGATCTAGCGGTTGATCAAGTATTCCTGCTGCCATATTTGTTATACAAGATATTCCCACAACTTTAAGTTTGCTGTGTGATGCAACTATAACTTCTGGAGCAGTTGACATTCCCACTGCATCTGCACCTAAAATTTTCGCCATTCTTACTTCTGCTGGAGTCTCATAAGTTGGCCCTGAGAAGAATGCATAAACCCCTTCTTGAACTTTTATATTTAATTTATTAGCACATTTTCTCGCAAGCTCAATATATTCCTTTGTATAAGCAGCTGACATATCAGGGAATCTAGTTCCTATTCTATTGTCATTTGGTCCTATTAAAGGATTATTTCCTGAAAGATTTATATGATCTGTTATTATCATTAAATCTCCTGGTTTAAAATCTCTATTTGCTCCACCTGCTGCATTAGTTACAAAAATAGTTTCTACTCCTAATGATTTCATAACTCTTACTGGGAAAGTTATCATTTCCATTGAATACCCTTCATAGTAATGGAATCTTCCTTGCATTGCTATAACATTTTTCCCTTGTAATTTACCTATTACAAGTTGTCCTGCATGACCTTGTACTGTTGATACAGGGAAATTTGGTATTTCATCGTATTTTATTTTTATAGGATTTTCTATTTCATCTGCTAATACACCAAGTCCTGATCCTAGTATTAATCCTATTGATGGACTTATATTTATTTTTGATTTTATATAATTTGCAGATTCTTCTATTTTATTGTATAAATCTTTCATGATTTCACCTCATATGTCCATATTAAAATAATATTATTTTTTATAAGTCTATTTTACCTATTTTTAACTTTTCTTTCAATATATTTATAATTAAAGTCTTTAAGCTTATTTAATATTATATTCAAATTCTCCATTTTCTTTCATTAAAAAGAAGTCTGCATACCCTAAATCAAATACCCTTTCTATCAAATTTGGTATTTCTACTTTATGTTTTATTAAGTAAGTTATAGGTCCAACATAAGATATATCTCCTTGAGCTATAAATCCTCTTATTACATTGTCTTTTATAATAAATTTTTTATATCCATCTTTATCGCATCTAGTAAATACATCATAAGTATCATCCGGGGCTATTGATTGTCCTAATGATACTGTAGGTATTCCAGCAAAATTCATACTATTTTTAAAATTAAAATCATCATCAAGCATTTTCTCTATCCCTGCCATATTATAAGCTGCAACAATTCCTTGTTTTACAGCAAGTGGCCAAATTGCATTTTTACCAACTACATCTCCAGCTGCATATATTTCTTTTGCACTTGTTTCACATTTATTATTTATGACAATTCCTCTATTTTCTTCTATATCAGTATTTCTAAGAATTTCTGTATTAGGTCTAACTCCTGTTGCCACTATTAATAAATCACATTTTACTATGCTGTTATCTCCTAATTCAACACCTTTTACATTTTTATTATCATCTAATATTATTTGATTTACCGGCAAAGAAGAATATAGTTTTGCACCACGTTCTATAAACTTTCTTTCATAAATTTTAGCTGAATACTCATCTAGTTGTAAATCTAATATATAGTCATTTGGATAAATTAAAGATACTTCTAAATTATTTATTTCTAATAAGGATGTCAATACATCTATACCTATAAGACCAGCTCCTATTATAGCTACCTTTTTAGATTTTTTAATTTTTTCTTTTATATAAAACACATCTTCAATGTCTCTAAGTGAATAAATATTATTGCCTTCTTTTATATTTTTTATTGGAGGTATAAATGATTTGGCACCTGTTGCAATCAGTAATTTATCATATTTTATACTTTCATCTTCTAAGTTAACAACTTTATTTTTTGTATCTATACTTTTTGCTATAGTATTTTTTATCCAAATTATATTGTTTTTATCCATGAAATCTACATCTACAAAATTAATACTATCCACACTTCTATGATTTGAAATAATATGATGTAACATACAACGAGAATATATTTTATTATCTTTAGATATTATTGTAATATTACTATTTGGATCTAGTTTCCTTAAAACTTTACCTGCATTTATACCTGCTGCACTTGCACCTATAATCACATATTTCTTTGGAGTATTTTTTATTTCTATATATTTATCATCTCTTCTAGAAGATAATTTATTAAATAATTTATCTAGCATAAACATCCTCCTTTTGTATCTTAATTGCACCTGTAGGACACATTTTTACACATCTAGGAGTTTCTTCATCTTTACATAAATCACATTTTAATATTTTAGATTTTGTTCTATCATCTGCTTTTAATAATCCATAAGGACATGACATTACACACATAAAACAAGAACCACATTTATCTTCATCATAAGATACTATCCCTGTTTTTTCATCTTTACTCATAGCTCCACTCATGCAAGTTATTACACATTCAGGCTCATCACAATGTCTACAAAAAATTGGTACCGGATGATTATTTATATCCATCTCTATATGATTTTTACTTTCTGTATCTATACTGTTTAAATCTATTGTGTATAGATTTTCAGCTTTAGTATTTCTCATCATGCATGCAAGTACACAAGTTTTACATCCTTCACATAAATTTTTGTCAATTAAAATTCTATGCATAAGATTCCACTTCCTTTAATCCAAGTTTTGCTCTTCTATCAATTATTATTGATTCTAATTCATCTGCACTTGATTTAGGATCTATATTTACTATGACATGACCTCCAGTTATATCTTTTAATCCTTCAGTTAAAACTTCTGTAACTAATTTGCTTCCTGTTATAAATGGTGGTAGAGCTAAATGTAGAGGAAGTCCTAGGGCTAATCCAAATGCTCCATCAGCTAATGCTTGTTCTTCTAGCCATTGTGGTGCTGATAAAACAAGTGGTAATTGAGGTAAATCTATTCCTAAATATGCAGCAAGCTCTGTTGCTACTATTTCAAGTCTACCTATAGCTAAACATGGTCCAAAATTTAATACTGGTGGTATTTGAAGCTTTTTACATACGGCCTTTAAATTTTCGCCTGCTAATTCTTCTGCTCCTGGTGACATTAATCCTACATTTTCAAGTCCTCCTGTTGAACATCCTGCTGATAAAACTAATATATCTCTTTTAATTAATTCTTTAGTTAATTCTACAGTATTAACATCATGTCCTCCAGCAGTCATATTTGAACATCCTACTATGGCTGCTACACCTTTTATTGTTCCATCAGCTATTAAATCTACTAAAGGTTTCCATGAATCTCCTAAAAATTCTTTAAGATTCTTTTCACTTACACCAGTTAAAGACTCATCATATCCATGGTCTTTTGGTATATCTATTTCAACTTCACCTCTTCTAATTTTATAAGACTTTATAGCTTCATTTATTAATTTTCTATCTATTTCATCATACTTATCTCTGTCTAAGTAAATATATTCAGCATTTTTCTTTTTAGCCACATCATCAAGGCAAATCATTTTAACTTTTAATTTATCTGCTATTGGTTCAAGTCCTGGTATAGTACAGTTAAATTCTGAAACTACCATATCTATTGCTCCTGTTGATAATACTGCCTCACTTGTAAAGTTATTCCCTGCATGACCTGCAAATATTTCTTGATAATGTTGTCCTCTAAGTTGTAAGTCTTGGCCTACACATGTGCATCCTACAAGTCTAAATCCTTTTGCACCTACACTCTTGGCAAGTTCTACTATTTCTGGTTCTTTTAATTTTTCTTGGAATGATGTGAATGTGGAATGTTGATGTCCAGTTATCATTATATTTATATAATCTTCGTCAATTACCCTAAATCCTACGGGAGCCATTCTTATTACTGGATCTCCTAGCATTATGTCATTTATAAGGTTTGTAAGTGTTAATCCATAAAGTCCTGTTGAAATTCCAAGAGTTAAACAATTCATTAACATATCCACTGGGTCAGAATTTAAATTTGTTGATGATTTTACTATTCCATCAAATACTTCTGACTTAGCACCACCAGGCATAATACCTAATTCTTTCCACTTTTTCACCCTTGGTTCATAGCCTATCTTTTCAACAAGTTCCATTTTTGTAAATCTAGGTTTGTATAAATCATTTAAGACAGCATCTGCCACTTTGATACATTTTTCATATTTATCATCATCTTCTATTCCTAATTTTTGAGCTAAATGATTTAAAGCTCTTTCACTTTTGATTATGTCCTTTGTTTCTCCCACATGTTTTAAATTTAATGCTGTATTTTCTACAACATGAATATAACATGCTGAACCAGCTGCTACTGCTCTTAAAAAATTTCTACCTACTATAGTATCTGCATCAGCTCCACAAATTCCTTTTGGTGATTTAGGCGTTACTCTACATGGACCATTTGAACATAGTCTACAACATACCCCTTGTAATCCAAATCCACATTTTTGCTTTTGAGTCTCAGTTCTATGAAATGCTGTGTCAAATTCCTTGCTAGCTACAAATTTTTCTAATCTTTTATCTGCGCTTTTGCACATTCTACAACTATTACACTCCATTTTTCTATTCCCCCTAAAAATAATCTTTATTTATATTTAATATTTTTGAAATGATGACTGATTTGATTAGATGTGATAATTTATTAACAAATATTTTCTTATTATTATATACCTATATAAATCTTATTTAAACAACTATTGTAGATTTTTAGTCAGATTTTTTATTTTAGCATAATAATTAATTCAATTTTTAAGTGATCTTTTTTTACTTCTATATTTTTTATATTTATATTTTTAAAAAATTTTTTATCTATTATAATATCACCTTTATCTACTGAAATATTATCTAGTTGTGAAAACCAGCTTTTAGCTATAGCATCAATAATATCGTCATGTAAACTTAAATTTAATACTCTTATGTCTTTTAATTTAAGTTTTAAATTTTTATTAGTAGTCAATATAGGTTCTATATCTATATCTATTGGCGTTTTAAAACCTGCAAAAAGTTTATATTCACCTCCTACAGTTAGCTTATTTTCATTAATTATAACTTGTATATTTTCTATATCCTTATTATTTGAATCTTTTAGATAATGATTTGTATAACTTAATATGGTTTCTTCTGGTATGTAAAATTCTCCTTCAATTCTTAAAGGATTGTCTAATATTTTCATATTTTTTGATTCTAAACCAATTAAAGATTGTATGAATTCTATTTGATCTTGTGGTAAGTTTATATTTGTATCTATGTCCATATCAATTTTATTATCTTTATCATTTATTTTCTTTCATCCATATTCCCCCACAAAAAATATTCCTATTACAATAAATATAGCTATAGCTACAAGTAAGTAGTTTCTTTTGTTTTTCAAAACAACACCTCCCCAATATAATATTTAATTTTTATATTATATATAGATTATATACATTAAAGTTAAATAACATAATTAATTTAATATACATTTTGAAAATTAAAGAGCTATACCAATAAAATGATATAGCTCTTTAATTTCTTTTACTACTTACTTATTAATATTTCAATTTGACCAAGAGATTGTTCTCTTCCATTATTTCCAACCCTTGTCATTATATATATCTCATTAAAATCACCAATAGTTTTTATATTATTCTTTTCTATATAACCCATAATAACATTGTAATATTTGCCTGAATTCCTATAAGTATCATCAAAATACATGGTTAAATAATCTCCTTCAACCATAGTAATTATTTTTTCACCTTCAAAATCTGCATTTTCTCCTAAATTAATCATTACATTTTTACATTCAACTTTTCTAGACTTATATAAATCTTCATGTGAAATAGTAAAAGCTATCTCTGCATTTACATTTTCATAATTTCTCTCAACTTCTAATAAAATTTTTCTAAGGTTTATTTCAAATTCATCAGAGAAACGATCTGTAAAATTATACTGAATAAATTTTCTCTCTTCATTATGTTTTATAAATATTTCTTCTATACCTTTATTTAATGAAAAATCTATTTTACTTTCTAAGTTTTCAATTTTCTTTTTTATATTTTCTAACTCTTTTATTTTATTGGATATTATCTTTTTTTGATTTCCCAGTATATCAACAATTGATTCCAAAGAAGTGTAGTTATTGGTTACTTCTTTTATTTCTTCCAATGATAAACCCATTGCTTTGCATTGTTTAATTAAATCTATTGTATTAAAATCTTTCATGGAATAATATCTATAACCTGTTTCTTCATTAATATAAGAAGGTTTTAAAATTCCCACTTTCTCATAATGTCTCAGTGTCTGTACACTTAAATTATTTAATTTGCCCATTTGACCTATAGATAAGTATTTTCCCATAATATATCACCTCCTTCATATAATTTTAATATAATACAAATTTTAATAACATAAAAATTCACTTCATTCATATCGCTAACGACTTCGTCCGTGGCTCAAGATAATAAGTTAAAAATTGAAAAAGGACATTAATATTAAATTAATGCCCCCATTTATTTATAAAGCAGATACTTTTTCTTCTAGTAATTCTTCTTTATTCAAAACTATATCTGTATATTTCTTAACATTTGCAATTATAAACATCACTACAAATGTAATACTTTCTGATGTTAATACACTTGCCCATATTCCATTTAATCCAAATATTTTTGGCAGTACAAATAAGCATATAGGTAAAAATATCATTGACCTAAATATACTTATTAAATTTGAAAACTTAGGTATTTCTACTGCTTGATAATAAACTAAAGTATCTAAGTTTACACTTCCTATTATATAAGCTAAACAAGCTATTTTTAATCCATTATAGCCAAGCTGTGCCACCTTTGGATCTGTTGTAAATATTCCAACTATATAAGTACCAAATATGTGACATATGGCAGCTGCACTTATACTAACTACTAAAGATGATATTACATTAACTTTATAGAATCCTAACATTTTTTCTTTATCTCTTCTTCCAAAGTTGTAACTTATAAGTGGTTGTGCTCCAAAAGTTAAACCAAGTAATACCATATAAATATTTGTTGTTACATAGTTTATTATACTATAAGTAGATATTCCTATTTCTCCCATATAAGCTGATAAGGCTTTGTTGTGTAAAAATACTATTATAGAGAAACTTAATTGTCCTAAGAAAGATGGGAATCCTATATTCGTTACTTCTTTTACAATATTTTTATCCATTGATACTTTTCCAAAACTTAATACGCCTCTTTTTCTTATGAAATGAGGAAGAAGTATTGAAACTGTAACTATTTGTCCAAGACCAGTTGCTATGGCAGCTCCTTTTATTCCCATTCCTAGAGGGAATATAAATACATAATCAAGAACTATATTAGTTATTGCACCTGATATAGTTGATATCATTGCAAGTTTTGGTCTATTATCATTTCTTACAAATGAATTTAATACTATCCCTACTAAGTTAGGCGTACAAAATATTGCATAATATCTCAAATATTCTTTTGCCATTGGAGCTAAATTATCTGTTGCTCCAAGCATTCTTACTATTTGCTCTGGGAATATTACACAAACTATCGTTGTAGATATGCATATAATTAATAATAATTTCATTACTTGTCTAAATATATTTACTGCTTTATCTATATTATTAGCACCAACATTTTTTGATACTAATGCTCCTCCACCTACTGCTAACATATTTGCAATACCAAATAATACAACAGTAAAAGGAAGTACTATATTTACTGCAGCCAATGCTGAATCTCCAACACCTTGACCAACAAATATTCCATCTATAACTGTATATAATGATGAAATAAAGTTTGCAAGAGATGAAGGTATAGCATAACTTAAAAATTCTGTAACCATTTTATACCTCCTATTATAATACTACGATATATTATAAAGTCTATTGTAAGTATAGAGTCAATATTTATTTAAAATAGTATTCATGGTTAACTATTTTCCTTTTAAAATTTCTTCTAATTTTTCTTCATCAATTATTATTAAATCTTGACCTTGATTTATATAATTTAATGCTGTTTTAAGTTTATTGCTCATTTAAATCCTATAATTTTTGATATATCTTCTATTTTATCTAAATTCAATTCTTTAGCTATATTTATAAGAATATTAGCAGCGGCTGATGATCTTTTTTCATTGGCTGTTTCAAGATCTATAGCAACAAAATCCATAATAACCTCCAAAATTTTTTATGTTAATTATTATATCATTAAAAACAAAAACTCCCTAATTTTATCTTAGGGAGTTTATTTTAACTAATTATTTTCTTTTTCTTGCAACAAATAGACCACCTGCTGCAACTATAGCCATACCAGCATATCCTAATATACTTGCATCTCCTGTTTGAGGAGTAGAATTATTATTATCCGAATTTCCTGGTATTTCTGGTTTTTCTATGTCTTCTTTATCATTAGAATCACCTGGTTTTTCTGGCATCTCCGGCTTTTCTAAGTCTTCTTTATCATTAGAGTCTCCTGGCTCTTCTGGTGTTTCCGGCTTTTCTATATCTTCTTTATCATTAGAGTCTCCTGGCTCTTCTGGCATCTCTGGTGTTTCTTCATAAGATAAATCATAGTAATATTTGTATAATCCAGTTCCCGCAACTTCTTTTTCTGTTGATATTGCAGGGTAATCTTCTAAATAATTTATTCCTTTTTCATGAGATGTAAAGAATACTTTCCCTTTTAAATCTACTGATTTGAACTTCCAGTTATTATCAACTGTTGGTTCATATTTTCCTGCTTCTTCTATATAATTTTTTAATACATCTCTAGTTTCATCTGTAGAGTTGTATACTATTTCTTGTCTACCTTGCCATGGGAATGAGTTTCCACCAGCTCTATAGTTATTAGTTGCAACTAAAAATTCCTGTTCTAAATCTAGAGGTTTTCCATTATAAGTTAAATTATATATTCTTGAAGTATTTTCATTTATAACTTTTCCTGTTTTGTCATACTTTGGTTCTTTTGTAACATCTACTTCATACTCTATTCCATCTATAACATCATAGTTAAATGTAGGGAAATCACGATTTATTAAATCTTGATCTTCTGTAGAATTAGGATCTATAGTATTGTACATATTTGAGCTAAACTCTAACCACTCTTTTATATCTGAACCATTTAATTTTATAACAGCTACTGTATTATCAAATTTATATAAATTTGATAGATCTCTTATTGCAAGTCCACCTGCTTTTACATCTACATAGTTTTCTGCACTGCTTCCTGCTTTAAAAGGAGCTGATGCAGATAATACTGGTAAGTTTTTATATTTTTCTAATGCTGGATCATTATTATCAATTAATTTTTTAACATAATTTTTTTGTGCATCTGATATTATTTGCATAGATGAATTATCAGCTACTAAAGAGAAGAAACTATTTATATCTTTAGTTATTTCTCCTGATTTTTCATTAACATAAGCATCTGTTGCTTCATGATATTTTTTAACTACATTTTCAGTTTCAACATCATTTTCTTTGTTAGCTACTGATAAATTATTCACTTTAGTTTCATTATCATTTATTACATATTTTACATTATTATCTTCTTCAATTACATCTATTTTAAGATCTACTACACCAACTTCTTTACCATTATTTAATGGTTGAACATATTGAACGACATCTCCATTTGCTTTTTTAACAAGATGTTTAGCACTTCTATGAACATGTCCACCAACTACAACGTCTACACCATTTATCATTGATATAGCATATCCTGCATTTTCAGCGCCTTTTACATCGGTAGTTTCTTCACCATATCCAGTATGAGCTAAAACAACTACAATGTCAGCACCTTCTTGGTTTTTCATTATATCAGTGTATTTTTTTACACTTTCATCCATTTCATCTACTAATATTTCATCATTTAATATTAATTTATCCCAATTTAATATTTGAGTTGGAACTACTCCTGTAATACCTATTTTTAATTTTCTTTCTTCACCATTAGAATCCACAACTGTTTCTTCTATTATTTTATATGGATCAAATACTAAATCTCCACTTTTTGAATCTCTTATATTAGCACATACCATTCCCATAGTTGAGTTTGCTCTTACTATTTGTTTTATGTAATCCATACCATAGTTTACCTCATGGTTACCTATAGTAGTCATATCAAATCCTAAAGATTCTAAAGCTTTATAAACAGGATATTGTTCTCCTTCTTTAACAGGATTCTTAACTGCATATAAGTTTGCAAGTGGTGTTCCTTGTATTGTATCTCCATTATCGACTAAAAGGACATTGTCAACTTTTGATTTTTCAGATTTATTAGCTAAAGCTTTTTGCTCTTTTATAACAGTTGCTGCTTTTACTAAACCTGAATTTTTTGATGTTGAACCTGTGTAATAATCATAATTCATTAAATTTGCATGTAAATCACTTATTGCAATTACCTTAAAATCTATAGTTGTACTAGATTTATCTTCAACTGTTTCACTTTCTGCTACATCTTCCGACTTCTCCATAGTTTCTACAATTTCTGATTTAGAAGGTATTTCTTCTTTTTCCATTGCAAATATAGGTTGTATACTTTGGCCCATTATTGCTACTGCCATAGCAATTGCTGCTATACGTTGTCCATTTCTTTTTATCACTGTATTGTCTCCCTCACACTTAAATAATTCATTTTTCCACGAAATAATGTATTTATTTTTATTCTATCGTTCGTGTTTTCATCCATAGTATATCATATTTTTTTTATACAGTATACTATTTTTTACTATTTTATAACAAATTTATAATTAAAATATGTTTATTATTTAAATAAATCACCATTAAATTCTCCTACTTTTTACTAATAATCTTTTATTTTTACAAGGAAAAACAACTATAATATCGAATAAATAAGTTAACAGAACGTTAATATATAAAAGGAGGTAAATATGAAAAAATACGAAGTATCTAGAGAAATATATAATCCTTGTGCAGGAGTGTATATTTTTGATAATAATTTTTTTCGCGAAGTTGAAACAGATAATATAGAAAAAACTATTTCTGAGTGGATCGGTAGAGAACTTCCCAAATTTGAAAAAAATACTTTTTCCGATGGTTCTGTAGAATATGTATTTGATTTGCCACGAAAAGTAAGATATACATTTAGTATTATATAAACAATAAAGGAAGCTGAATGAATTCAACTTCCTTTATTTTATGCCGATAATTCTTTTTCTTCTATCTTGTCTTTTTTAAATTCTTTATATAAGAATAATCCTACTATAAACATGGCTAAAAAATCAGCTATAGGCTGAGATGCCCAAACTCCCTTTAGCCCATAAATTTTGGGAACAATTAGTATTACTGGAATTAGTATTATAACTTGTCTAAGTAAACTTAAAAACATTGATTTTTTAGCTTCTCCCACTGATTGGAAGTAAACTGCTCCAAGTACTGATATACCTACTATAGGCAATGTAAGTAAGTTTATTCTTATTCCTTCAACTGCCATATTCATTAAAGTCTTATCTTTTGTAAATATGCCAACAAATAGTTTTGGGAATAATTGAACTAACATAAATGCTATAAATAATACTATTGTTCCATAAATAATTCCAAGGAATAAAGTTTTTCTCGCTCTTTTATGTTGTTTTGCCCCATGATTATAAGCAATTATAGTCTGCATTCCTTGGCTTAATCCAAATATAGGCATTAAAAACATAAGCGATATGGACGTCACTGTAGTCATAGCTCCAATAGATAAATCTCCACCATATGATTTTAATACTTTATTCGTAACTAAATGTATGGATCCTGCTGCCAACTCCATGAATAGTGGTGTTAGAGCTATGGCAATAATTAATTTTAATAGTTTTTTATTTAGCCTTATATATTTTAATCTTAATTTTAAATTAGATTTTCCTAAAGTAAAATAATAAGTTGACCATGCACATATAAATAATTGACATATTACTGTACCTACGGCAGCTCCTTTTATCCCCATATTAAATCCAAATATAAATATTGGGTCTAATATTAAATTTAATATACAAGAAATTATCATCATTTTAGCTGCAAATTTAGGATTTCCTTCACCTCTTATACAGCAATTAAGAGCATATCCAGGTAAATTAAACCACGCTCCTGCAAATATTACACTCATATAATCTCTTGCATAAGTTATGGTATTTTCACTAGCACCAAATAAATAAAGTATTTCATCTAAGAAAAATATTCCGATTAATACCATAATTATTCCCACTACTAATTCTAGCGCTACAGTAGTTCCCATTACTTTTTCTGCTTCTTCTTTATTTCCTTCACCTAATTTAATAGATAAATTAGTACTTCCACCAACCCCTATGGCTACACAAAAGGCTCCAAGTATGGTGAAAAGCGGCATCGTTATACCTAGTCCAGATATGGCAAGTGCTCCCACATTTTCCATAGAACCTATAAAGGCTCTATCCACTGTATTGTATATAGAAGTAACCATCATGGCAAGTATTGCTGGTACTGAATACTTCCATATTAATTTACTTATACTTTCATCTCTTAATGCTTCTTGATTTTCCATTTATACTCCTAACCTACCATATCATAAGTTATGCATACTGGTTTTTTAGATCTAGGATCTTGTACAATCTCTGCATCTATATTAAACAATTCTTTAAGGTTTTCTTTTGTCATAACTTCATAAGCACTACCTTCACAAGCTATTTTACCTTTTTTGATTCCTATCATATGATGAGCAAATCTTGCTGCATTATTTAATTCATGTATAACCATAACTATTGTTGTATTGTGTTTTTCATTTAATTCTTGTAGTAAGTTTAATACTTCCAATTGATGAGCTAAATCTAAATAAGTTGTAGGCTCATCTAAAACTAATATATCAGTTTGTTGAGCTAGTGCCATAGCTATCCAAGCTCTTTGACGTTGTCCTCCAGATAATGCTTCTATTGGTCTATGTCTAAATTCTTTTATTCCTGTAACTTCTAAAGCCCAAGTTATGATATCTTCATCATCTTTTTTTAATTTTCCAAAACCTTTTTGATGAGGAAATCTTCCGTAAGCTATTAACTCTTCTACAGTAAGCCCTTTCGGTGCTTGTGGACTTTGAGGTAATACTGCCATGGTTTTAGCTAAATCTTTTGATGATTGTTCTTTTATATTTGTTTCATTTATATATATGTCACCACTTTTAGGTGTTATAATTCTTGCAATAGTCTTTAAAATTGTAGATTTACCACAACCATTAGCACCTATTATAGTAGTTATTTTTCCTTTTGGTATGTTTATATTTAAATCTTTTACTATATCTAAATTTCCATAGGAAATATTTAAATTCTCAGTTCTTATAGCTGTCATAATTTCTCCTTCTTTCTATTCTGATAACATTAAATAAATAAAATATGGTACACCTATAATTGCTACTACAATTCCCACTGGAATTTCCATAGGTGCAATAATATTTCTAGATATGGTATCTCCAACTAATAAAATTAAAGTACCAATAAGAGCAGATGCAGGAATTAATTTACTATGTTTTGGTCCTACTAATTTTCTTGCTATATGAGGTGCAACTAATCCTAAAAATCCTATACTTCCTGCTACAGATGTTGCTACCCCCGATAAAATTACTGCATATATTAATAATTTTCTTCTTTCTTTTTCTACTTCTATCCCAAGGCCTGTTGATACTTCATCACCTAAGTTTAGAGCATCTAAATACCTAGATTTATAAATTGTTAAAAACATTAATATTAATATAAATGGTAAAATAGCCATTACATATTTCCAATTTGACCCCCAGATACTTCCTGAAGTCCAGGCCATAACTCTATTAAATTCTTGTGTAGTAAATTTAAGTTGGAAAATTGTCAGTAATGAAGAAAATGCTATATTTACACCTATACCTATTAATAATAATCTAGATGAATTTATTCCTTTATTCCATGACAACATATAAATCAATGCTGCTGCAAATACAGCGCCAGTCAGTGCAACTATTGGCATAGTAAATATAGTTAAATTACTTATTCCATCGTATACATTTCCGTTCATGAAATAAATATACATTACTACAAAAAGGGCAGAACCTGAGTTTATACCAAGTATTCCTGAATCTGCTAAATCATTTTTCGTAACACCTTGCAAAATAGCTCCTGATGTAGCTAGTGCTGTTCCAACTAATATACCGATTACTATTCTTGGTAGCCTTAATTTAAAAATAGCTATTTCTTGAGCTTTACTTCCTTGTCCAATTAAAGTTTTTAAAACATCCACAGGTTTTATTGATAAAGATCCCATATTTAAACTAACTAAAAAAGTTATAAAAATTAAACTTATCAATATTGATGTAACTATTAAAAATTTATTATTTTTTTTCATATTAACTCTCCTTTCTCACAAGGTAAATAAATATTGGAACTCCAAGTAGTGCTGTTAAAGATCCAATTGGTGTTTCATAAGGAGGGTTAATTGTTCTTGCTAAAATATCACTATAAACTAATAAAACTGATCCAAATAGCATAGATAGTGGAATTATATATTTGTAATCAGCTCCTACTATACCTCTAATTATTTGTGGTACTATAAGTCCTACAAACACTACATTTCCAGCAACAGACACTGATGCTCCTGTAAGAAGTATTACTATTATTAAAGATATAAATCTTACTAAGTTAGTTCTTTGACCTAGTCCAATGGCAACTTCTTCTCCTAAACTTAATATTGTAATTTTAGGGGCCATTATAATAGCACCTATCAGACCCACTGACCCAACTATCAAAAGTAAATTAACTCCTTGCCACTTTGCTGATGTTAATCCTCCAGCAATCCAAAAACTTAATTCCTGTGAAAGATTAAAGTACATTGAAGTTCCCATAGCCAATGAAATTAATAAAGTTCCCATGGCTGTTCCCGCTAAAGCCAATTTAACTGGGTCAACTTTTCTTCCTGCTCTAGAACTTATAAAATATACAAATAATCCACTTATACTTGCCCCTAAAAATGCAAATATCATTTTTGCAAAACTTCCTAAAACTAAATTAGGATTTATTCTTTGTAAGACTAAAGCAACTGCTATCATAAAAGTTGCTCCTTGAGTTATACCCATTACTGATGGCTCAGCTATGGGATTTCTAGTTATCCCTTGCATAATTGCTCCTGATACAGCTAAAAATCCTCCTACTAAAGCTGCAGCAAGTACTCTAGGTACTCTAACATCTCTTATTATTTTTGTATTTATATCATTACCATCTGATAATATACTTCTTAATATTGTATTTATATCTATATTTTTAGCTCCCAATGATATGGATACAGCTATACCACCTATAAGCAATATAATACCCAAAATCATAAGCATAAAAGCTTTATTTTTCTTTGTTAATTTGCCCATACATGCTCCTCCTTCTCAATTGTATTTAAATATCATTTTCATTTAATCTAAAAATAGGTGAAGAAAATTGTTATTTTCCCCACCTACTGTTTTAACTATTTTATTACTGCGTCTTTAACTGACTCTAATATTAATTCTCTTCCTATTGGATTGTAAGCTTGAGAGAAGTATGGACTTGCATCTAATATAGTTACATTTCCGTCTTTTACAGCTCTAATTTGTGACCAAACTGAACTAGCTTCTAAATCAGCTTTATCTGATTCTGTAGCTATTACTATTATATGGTCAGCATCTATTTCAGATAAACCTTCCATAGTAACTGTTGGTAGTGTTATACTATCTTGCTCAGGCATATTTGCTGGTTGTGGTAATTTCATATCGTCTTTTAAAACTGTTCCTATACCACCTTCACTAAATACCATAAATGATCCTGAACTTGCAAGTACTGTTAAGTAAGTTGTATCTTCACCGTTAGCTTTTTTTATTTCTTCTCCTAATTTTTCAGCTTTTTCATAGTAAGCATCTAACCATTTTTGTGCTTCTTCTTCTTGTCCAAATAATTTAGCTATATCTTTTAATTTTTCTTCCCAATCATTTGATTGATCTTCTAACATAACTGTTGGAGCTATTTCTTTTAATTCATCATATATTTGTTCTTGTCTTGTAGACATTATTATTAAATCTGGTTCACAAGCAAGTATTGCTTCCACATCTGCTGTTTCCATCATTGAATGACCAACTACTTTAGCATCGCCTAATTTATCTTTCATATACGCTGGTACATTTGATGTATCGTAAGAATCCACATTTGATGTTCCTACCACATTATGTCCAAGTAATACTAATTCTTCACTACTACCTGATATATCTACTATTTTCTTAGGATTTGCTGGTATTTCAACTTCTCCTTTTGCCGTTTCAACTACTCTAGTTTCTGACGACTCTTTTGTTGCATCATTTGATGAACAACCTATAAGTCCAAACGTCGTTAATGCTAACGCTAGCACTACTAATGATTTTAATTTTTTCATGTCCTTTTCTCCTTATTGTCTATTTTATAATCGTAATCAATAATCATTTTCACTTATTTCGTGTTCTTATTATAACATCCATTTTTTTAATGGTCAACAATTTTATCATTATATTTTCATTTTTTCATTCAATATTGTTATAATTTTTTCAATATATATATTTTTTAGTTTAATTTCAAATTATAAAACAAAAAAATCCCCAAAATGGGGATTTAAATTATATTAAAACTTCATATATATCTGATAGTTCTAATTCTGTATTATAATTACTTGTATCATATATTTTATAATCAATATGTTTATTGCACCTATGTGGTAATATTATTTTAAATGTACTTCCTTTTCCTATTTCACTTTCTACACTAATATATCCATCATGAAGATCTACTATAGACTTAACTATACTAAGCCCGATTCCACTTCCTTCATTTTCTCGAGTCAATGATTTATCTGCTTGTACAAACCTCTCAAAAATTGCATTTTTATATTTTTGTGAAATACCAATTCCTTCATCCCTTATATCAATTTCAGCAAAATCATCATTTACACATATATCCACATATATATTTTTATTTTCTGGAGTAAATTTTATGGCATTGGAAAGTAGATTTAATAAAACTCTTTCTATCATAGAGGGATCACATCTCATGATAAATTCTTCTTCATTTGTATCAAATTGAATATTGATAGATTTTAATTTAGCATAATTTACAACAGATAAAGTTACATCTTCAACTATTGCTATCAAATTATAATAATCAAACTTACCTTTAAGTATTCCTGTTTCTATTTTTGATATATCTACCACATTATTAATTAATCTCAACATTCTTTTACAATTAACATGTAGTGTTCTTTTATATTTTTCATATATTTTTCTAAAATCTTTATCTGTTTTTACTAAAGAAATATCAAGTAATTGAATCGTAGAATAAAAAATATTAATTGGTGTTCTAAGTTCATGAGATATATTTGACATAAATTCAGTCTTTTCTTTGTTATATACTTTTAGTTTTTCTAACTCTAACTCTGTCTTTAATATTTCTGATATATCTGTATATGTAACTGCATATTTTAGCTTATTTGAAGATTTTTCTATTGTTTTTATAGAACAATCTACAGACATATAATTACCTAAACTTTTTATTATACCTCTCCAGTCGCCTTTTTGATTTAAAGATTGCATAATTTCATCTTTATTTTTTAAATTATTTTGAACAACAGAAAAATATAGACTTAATCTTTTTTTATCTTCTTCTGTATAATATTTATAGTATTCTTTAAATTTTTTATTAGCATAGATAATCTTTCCATCCTCATCACATATATACATAAAATTGTCTTTGTTATTATCAGCTAAATTATAAAAAAGACTAAGGTTATCATTTAATATTTTTGTTCTATTTATATATAAGTATAACTCAAAAAATGATCCAGAAATTACTGTTAAACATATAATATATGTAATAGATACAGATGTTAGTTTTGAATAAAAAGATGATGCATCAACAACACCAATAGTATACATAGCTTTTACACCTAACATAAAAATACTTGCTGATATTACTAAAAATAAGTATTCTTTTTCCTTCCTACCTATTACAAATAATCTTATGGATACAGTAGTATATACTATTATTAATAAAACATTATAAATTATAAGAAATTCCCTATTATCGAATGCATTAAATATTGAAATATTATTTTCTAAAATATCAAATACAATAGTATATAAGATAACAAATGTAATTGAATATTTCTTATTATTCATTATTAATTTTTTTATTTTACAATGTGGAATTATAGCTATTATAAGTAATACTATTCTGAGAATGGAAGGTGATACTCTTATGTAATTAAATAGTGTAAGTTCTTCATAATAAAAACTAAAAAAGTCAATTTGACCAGTTGCTATTCCTACACCTAACCCCAAATACATTAGTGATATAATAAAAATACTATCTTTTTTCAATCTATAATAAGATATCAAGCAACTACCATATGCTAACAAGGATAATATAAAATTAAAACTTCTAATAAAAAATAATGTAGTTTCTAGATATGATTTTTCTGATCCTATTTTAGAAAATATGTTAAATATATAAATAAATGATAGCATACAAACTACTAGTATTATTTTTTCAAATATATTTTTTTCTCTTTCTATTATATTTTCATTGCTTATAATATTTTCAATCATTTATTCTGTCTCCCCTCTAAACCGCTGTAAATGATATGTTATTTTTCTATAAATAATATATTAACAAATTTTATTATATAAATATAGTCTTTATAAAAAACTTAATTATATTCTTTTAACTTCTTTATTTTTTATTAATATATTGTATATTTTTCATTTTCATAATTGATACTAGTAATTTGACCATAATTTAATTTAATTGTCATAATATCCTTTAATGGTATCTGTTTTATATAACAAATTAAACATTTTATTATTCCACTATGACATACTAATACTATGTTTTTATTTTTGTTTTTATTACATAATTCATTTAGTATATTTACAGAGCGTTTATAACATTGCTCAAAGGTTTCTCCACCTTCTACTTTGAAAGTATCAATATATTTACCACGATTTTCATAATCCTTTGCATATTTAGCTTTTATATATTGAAAAGATTTATTTTCCCAAATCCCCATATTTATTTCTCTTAATTCTTTTTCGATATAATACGGTATTTGTAATTTTTCAGATATTATTTGAGCTGTTTTTTTACATCGCTTTAAATCGCTAGTGTAAATTTTATTTATGTTTTTATCTTCTAAAAAATGTCCATTTTCTTGGGCCATTATTATTCCTTCATTGCTTAAATCAACATCAGTTATACCTATACATTTTTTTATATTATCATCCCAATATAATTTTCCATGTCTTATTAAATAAATATTCATTTTTCATCCTTTTAGTTAAATATAATTTTTCTCTTGCCTTTATAAAAATTAATATATTCTTTTGTATATATTAATTTAATATTAAACTTTAAATTTCCCATTTCAAAAGATTTTTCTATTGTACTATTACTTAATAATAAGTCTTTTATTTTATTTTTTAATTTATTATTGTAGGCATAGCTCATATTTTCATTATTTAAGTGTAAAAATGCCAGCTGTAAATTTAATTCATAGAAGTTATGATTATTTTCTATTTCTATTTTATAGTTAATTAAATCTTTTAATTTAAATAAAATATTATCTATCATATTTATATTAATATATAAGTTTTTTCCTAAATAAACTCTATCATTTATCCTATATTCAATTTTATTAAGTCTTTTTAAAATGCTTTTACAAGAACAATTACCTGTAGTAATAGAACTTATATCTCCTGTGGCATATCTAATTAGAGGCATAGCTTTTCTGCTTAAAGTAGTTATTAATACTTCACCACTTTCTCCTTCTTTTAGCGATTCTTTTGTTATAGGATTTACAATCTCTACTAATAAATCATTTTCTCTAATATGCATTCCTTCATGATATATACAGTCTACTGCTCCTCCCAAACCAGTTTCAGTCATACCAAAATGATTATATACATCACAATTATAAACATTTTTAATTTCATCAATAAAAGTGTCATTAACCGTATCTGCACTTAATAATATGCTTTTAATTTCTATAGGTAGTTTTCTTTCTTTTATGTATCTACCTAAAGCTAAAATTTCCACTGGCATACCCACAATAGAATTTACATTATTTTTTATCATAAGGTCTGTAGTTTTTTCAAATGAAAGTAAAGTTCCATTTAAAACAGGAGTAACCTCCATATTTATTAAAGCTTTTTTTATTAAATCCCCCACACTATTTTCTCTCTCACAGGGCATCATTATCATCATAGTATCATTTTTTTCCACCAAGAAACTAAGACCATGAATAAAAAAATCTACAGTTAGATTTTGATCTTCTTTTGTAAAAAAAATTCTTTTGTATTGTCCCATGGTACCCGATGTATTTAAAGTTACAATTCTACTTATTTCACTTTGAGATACACAAATCATTTTATTTCCATTTTCAATTATATCTTTATCACTGATAATTGGTATTTTATATAACTCATCTAAAGAATTTATTTTATCTAAATTTTTGTATAATTCTCTATAAAATGGCGAGTTTTGTTTAGCATATGTAATTAAATTATTTAATGTATTTAATTGATAACTTTCTAAATTTTGCCTGTCTAAATTATCCTTTACTTTAATTTTTTCTTCAATCCAATCATCTAGTATCATAATTATCTCCTATATAAACTTTGATTATCTATACTTGTTAAGTTATATGCACAAAATGGAATAAGCTTCATATCTTCACTTACCACATGTATATAACATTGTTTTAGTCTATTTAAATCTAAGTTCCAAGCATCTTGGAATAACATTGCTGATATAGCTAAAGTATATTTATCAAATCTCTCTAAAAAATCATCAAGTGATTGTGTAATAGATGTTTTTTCTTTTGAACAACAACTACTACTTTGTACTGTTTCTTCGCAGCAACATGTATTTACTTCCTCGTCACAACATCCCTCTACTCCTGACCACTGTTTTGCAACAAATTCTCTAGATTGTTTAGAAGAAGATGGTTTACTACAACATCCACTTTTACTTCCCAAGGGTCTTAAACTTTTATCTTCATTGACTAAGAAGTTGGCATGGAAAGAGCAGTAAGAATTTTCTGCACCTCCACCCATAAAGTTTTCAAATTTCATTTGACCATTTGTTTGAGCTTCAATTTCTCTTAACATTTTTGGTATTGTAATTCTGTATTTTTCATCTCTACCTTCATATCTACCAAAGAAACTTATAGGTTGGAAATGTACACCTCTTATTGCAGGCATATTATCTATGGCAAACTTAATAATTTTGCCTATTTCAGATACATTTACATCTTGTTTAATAGTTGGCACAAGTACTACACCAACACCTGCTTTTTTACAATTTTCAATAGCTTTTAATTTCGTTCTAAGAAGTTTTTTACCTCTTAATTTCATATATACTTCATCACTAAAACCATCAAATTGTAAAAATACAGTATTTAATCCTGCCTTAGCTAATTTTTTAATATAGTTTTCATCTTCAGCAATTCTTATTCCATTAGTATTTAATTGGAAGAATGTAAAACCTTTGTCTCTACCCATTTTTATTATTTCATATAAATCATCTCTAAGTGACGGTTCTCCTCCTGATAATTGAATATTATATGGTCCTCCACATTCCATAAGATAATCATAATACTCACCTATTCTTTCTAGAGAAATGTCTGGTTTTATATTTTCATTGGAAGATGCAAAGCAAATTGGACATTTTAAATTACATCTATTAGTTATTTCTAATAAAACACAACAAGTTTCTTGTCTATGCTCACTACAAATACCACAATCATAAGGACAGCCTTTATTTACTTCACTACCTAAAACTTCTGGAGTTGTATATTTTTCAACACCACCCCAATCTTCATAGTTTTTTCCTTCCCATATTAAAGTTTTAAAAAAACCATGTTCTTCACAATTCTTTTCTAAATAAACCCCATCTTCATATTCTACTTTTTGTCCCATTATTTTTTTTAAACAATTAGGGCATACACTTTCTACTAATCCAATTACTTTTGCCATAACTGCCTCCCATATTATTTATAATATCTCATCTAAATACTGTTCAAATTCTTTCTTGCGAATTTCCCAGGTATCATCTGGAAAACTCACTCTCATAATATTAGACTTAAGAACTCCCTTAATTTTATTTTTATTTTCACAATCAATCATAAATATTGGTCGTCTAAAATTTTTTATCTCTATCTTACCTAAATTCTCTAATTTATCAAGAAATCCTTCATTTATTTCCATGTTTATCTTATATTCGTAGGTTTGACTATCTTTAAAACAATTTTCTACTTTTTTTACATGAAATTTATTCATTTACAATATCCTTAATAGCATTTATAAAATAGTTTACTTCTTCTTCTGTAGTAAATCTTGATAAACTAATTCTTATAGTTCCTTGAGGATAAGTATTTATACATTTATGAATTAAAGGTGCACAGTGTAATCCACTTCTACAAATAATATCGTAGCTCATTTGTAAAATTTCTCCGACTTCCCCTGGAGAGTATTTCTCAAGCACAAAAGATATGACAGGTGTAGATTCACCTTGGATATCTATAACTTTTACATTTAATTTTTTTAGTTCTGTTTTTATTTTTCTTACTAATTGATTCAAATTTTCTTTATTGATAGGATTTTTAAAACTCCATCTTAATGCAGCTTCTAAACCTTTAAAAGATGGGTCATTTGGTGTTCCAGCTTCCAATCTCAATGGCATCTTCTCTGGC
Source organism: uncultured Clostridium sp. (assembly GCA_900557165.1). Taxonomy (GTDB): domain Bacteria; phylum Bacillota; class Clostridia; order Peptostreptococcales; family Peptostreptococcaceae; genus Terrisporobacter. The sequence goes on along the minus strand of USRS01000009.1, from coordinate 8,355 downwards.
ATAGTTTCTTCATCACTAAATATTCCTGTTCCACCTTGCAAAAGAGGGTTTAATTTTATTTTTGGAGATACATAAAGTCCTCCTGTTCCTTGAGGCCCTAATAAGTATTTATGGCCTGTAAACGCTACCATATCTATATCCCACTCTTTTGGAAATACATCTATTATACCTAAACTTTGAGATGCATCCATTAAGACAACACAATTATATTTTTTTGCAATATATGTAAGTTTTTTTGCATCATTAACAGCTCCTGTCACATTTGATGCATGGGTAAATACAACCATTCTAGGTTTTATTTTTTTTATTTTTTCTTCCCATAAAGTAACATCTATTTTGCCTTCTTCATTTACATCCATTATTTCATATTCTATAATATTTTTATTTTGAAGATAATATAGCGGTCTTAAAACAGAGTTATGTTCCGCAGCAGTAGTTAAAACCTTATCACCTTTATTAAATTCAAATCCTTGAATTGCTAAATTCAAGGCATATGTTGCATTACTTGCATAAACTATATTATTAGCATCTTCTATTTTAAGTAGTTTTGCCAATAATTCCTTACAATTATATTCTTCCTCTTCTTCAAAACCACTTCTATGTGCACTACTTGGCAAATTATCTATAGATTTTTTCACAGCATCAGAAACACATGAGGGTTTTGGCCAAGATGTAGCTCCATTATTTAGATAAATCATTATTTAGCCCTCCATTTTTCCTCCAATTTTTCATATTCCACTTCTCCAATTATAGAAATAATATTGGATTTTATCTTAAGGGTTGTATTATATCTTTTACGTATGTTTTTCTTTATAACATCATCTAAATCATACTTCTTTAATTTTTCTTCAAATCTTTTTTCAATACTTGTAAATTGATCTTCTATAACCAGCTTATCTGCAAAATATAAAATACTCACCTCATTTATTTCATCTTCCATTTGAGCTTTCAATTCCATATGATTTTTAACAAAGGAAGATATCTTCTTATAACCTAAATCACTTAAAAGTTTTGCACCTTTTTTAGCATGGTCTTTTTCCAATCTTTTAATATCATGTAATAGAGCTGCTGATTTTATTAAATTAACATCTATGCATTTTTTATATTTATTGATAATTTCACTTAAATCAACAGCTATTTTTTCAACCATCTCACTATGTCTTACTACATTCGTCGGTACATCAAAATAATTAAGTAAATAGAGAGCTTCTTCGAAAGATAAATATTCTCTATTTTCATAACTATTTTTCACCTTATTAAAATCTTCTTTGTAATCCATATCAAATAATATAAATTTATCAGGAGTAGATATTTTCATGGACTCCTGATAAAAATATTTCATACCACCTTTTAAACCTTCATTACCATCATAATTTAATAAATATTCAAAACATTTAGAAGATATAATTGGCGGATGACCTATTTCATTTTTATATATGGGATATATGATTTTTTTCTCATTTTTAATAATCTCTTTTATTAATAAATCAACAGTATATTTAGATGTAAATCCCACATCACCAGGTAAAAATACTACAGCGTCACACTTATTATAAATTTCTTTTAATCCTAATTTAAAAGAATCATACATGGAAGTTGATTTATAATTTTCATTAAAAACAATATTCACATTTTCATTTTTCAGTAAATCTTTCAAATCATCTTTTCTATATCCCACTACTACAGTAATATCTTCAATATTACTTTGTCTCAAACTATTTATAGTATTTAAAATAAGAGGTTTATTATCTATTTTCATCAAAGGTTTAAAATCCTTCATGCGTGATGATAAACCTGCTGCCACAATTAATCCATTTATTTTCATTATTTTAAGCTTCTTTCTTTAGCATCTCTTTCATTTATAAGCTGACCTGCTATACTAACTGCAATTTCTGCTGGTGTTTTAGCTGCTAATTTTATTCCTATTGGTGCATGAACTCTATCTATATCTTTTTGCGTAAATCCTTCTTTTTTAAGCTTGTCATAACTCATCTCTATTTTTGTGGCACTACCTATCATACCTATATAATATGCATTTGTTTTTAAAGACCACTCAAGTACATTGTAATCGTATAGATGCCCCCTTGTTATTATTAATATATAACTATCATCATCTATACCTAAATCTCCTATTTCCTCAAAATTATCAAGAACTACTATTTTAGAATTTGGAAATCTTTCTTTATTAGCAAATTCTTCTCTATCATCCATTACGATGGTTTCAAATTCAATCATATCAAGGATAGTAGCTACCTCTTTTGAAACATGACCAGCACCAAAAATAAATGCCTTTCCTGAAGAATGTACTTTTTGTATTATAAATCTTTCATCATCTATAGCATCAGCATGAATAGATAATCTTTCTACACCATGGGATAATTTTCTTCTCATAAGTTCGCTCCCCCTATATTGGCCATATAAATTATTATTATCATCCACAAATAAAAAATCTTTTGCATCTCCTCTTAATACTGTTACTAACCAACCTTTTTTATTATTAGCTATAACTTCAGCAGCTTTTCTTAGTATATTTAAATTGTTTTCATCTTCAAAACTTATGTAATTAATAAGTAATTCTCCACTACCACCACAAACCATAGCTGACTTATAAGCATCTTTATTACTCAAATCAAAATAATAAGCAAAAGATTTTTTATTTTTTATTGCTTCTAAGCTCTTTTCTATACAAGAAGCTTCCATTTTTCCACCACCAACAGTTCCAAATATGGATCCATCTTCCCTTATTATCATCTGAGTACCTTTTGATCTAGGTGTAGAACCTGTACTACTTATAATACTGGCAATTACAAAACTTTGCTTTTTTTCTAATAATCTTACTCCCTCTTCATATATATTCATTAGTGTATCTCCTTTTTTATAGTTCATATCCATATTCATTTAGTATATTTATAACTTTTTCAAAAGTGTCTTTTACTAATGAAGGACATATTTTATTCTTATTATTAAAATCACCATCAAGTATATCTTTACAGTCTAATCCTTTATTGTTACTTCCTTCTCCTTCAAACCAATCAATTAATTCCTTTACCATTTTATTTAAATTTTCATCTTCTATTTCGTCATCTTCACCCTTTGATGCAAAATATCCCAAAGCACAAACACCACCTGTAAGAGCTCCACAGATTTTTTGATTAAAACCTAAACCACCAATTAAACCACCCATAGCTCTTATCAAGTCACTGTTTTCCTTTTCTTCCAACTCTAGTATAATTTTTATTATAACTTGACTACAGTAATATCCCTTAGATGATAATTCCAACATTTCCATGTACAATTCATCCATAATATCAATCCTTTTTCCCCAAGGTTACTAAAAAATAACCTGTTTCTTTTTTTAGTATATTACTATTTATTTTAGAATTTTGATTACCTCTAAGAAGTCCTGATAATTCTCCATATTCCCAAAGTACCATTCCTAAATAATTTCGCCACTGTGATGTTTTATCTTGAAAATTAATTACTTTTAAATCCAAATCTGAAAATACTCTGTTCCAATAATTAAGAGTGTATGTATCATCCTCTATATCAGTTTTTTTAAAGAAAAAATCACTTAATAAAATTAAGCCATCCTTTTTTAAAAATTTTTTACAATTTGATAATATTTTTATAGGTTCACTCATAATTGATAAGCTACATTCAAATAAAATTAAGTCAAAATAATCATTTGGAAAATCAATTTTATTTGCATCCATTACCTTTATATTTACATTTTTATATTTCTTTTTACCTATTTCTATTATTTCTTCAGAGGCATCAATTCCTGTTGCATCAAACCCCTGTTGGCTTAAATAATTTACAGAATATCCACTTCCGCAACCCACATCTAGTACTTTTATTTTGTCTTTTTGCTCGTACATATCTATTACTTCATTTACAAGATCTAAGCCACCTAAACTAAATACATCTCTTTTATCTATCATTTATCTTCTAAATTTTTTTCTACCCTTAACATTTTTGAGTATACTAGACTTTCGTCTATGAATACATTTTTACACTTAGGACACTTTGGTAGTTCAACAGGAAAACTACTACCTAGGTATTCTAATGTAACTTTTCCCCTTTGCAAAGGTTCATTACATCTTGCACAAACCATACTTTCACTTGAGTAATCGTAAAAATCATCATAACTTTCTTTCATCTAATCCACCTCTATATTCATTCTATGACTATATGCATTATAAACTAAATATTTTCCATCTTCGATAGTATACTCAACCCAAAATGTAACATTTTTGATTTTACAATAAGCAAGATTATGATTATTATTTTTATTAATTATTTTTTGCTTATTTTCTTCTCCATATAATATGGTGTCTTTTATATCTTTGTTTAAAATAAGCTTTTCTTCTAATTTTACCTTTAGTTCCTCACTCATAATTAAGTCAATATCATAATCATTTAATCCTTCCTTATTTTCAGTTAAATCTAATTTTAGTTGGACTCTATTATATCTTCTTTCAGAAATATTAGGTTTTTTGTTTTTACCATCAAAATTATATATTAATTGTAGAATATGTTTTGCTTGTTTATTTTGAGATAAATAACTATCCCTGCAGTTTATACAGTAAGTCAAATAATTTAGTTTACTTTGATTTATTCTCGATAAAACGATATTTTCCTTCAATTCCTGATTAGAAAAACAAGTAAGTCCTCCATATCCACAACAAGTTGTTTTATCTCTGTTATAATCTAATTCTTCCACCTTAAATCCTAGTTTTTTAGCTATATTTCTTATTCTATCTTGCATTTTGAAATCATATCTAACAGTACAAGGATCATCTATTGCAATTTCTTCATAATTTACTATTAATTCTAAATCTTCATCATTTATATAATCATAAATCATCTTAATCTCTACATCATTTAAATCCTCTGTAAAAATTTTATAACAAGTTGGACAGGCTGTTATTAAAGTTGGATTATTTAAATCTTTAAGAGTATTTTGTATTAATTCAATTTGTTCTTTGAATTTTTTACTATTTCCAGACCATTTACCAATTACTCCACAACATCCAAGAATTATACCAACTTCATCATTTAATTTTTTATTTAAATCATTGTAAATTACTTTTACTAAATCTGGTTCAGATGCACCTAATTGACATCCTGGAAAAAATACATAATTCAAATTTTCTTTATTTATTACAGTAAAAAATTCTTCTCCATTGCTAAACTCCATATCTTCTATAGCAAATTCAAATGCTGATGGTGGCATTTTATCAGTTTTAACCATTTTATTTCTAGCATATTCTAATACTTCACCTAAATCTAAACCTCCTGGACATATGGATGCACATTGACCACAAAGATTACATGAATCTATCATTTTATTAGACGTTCTATTTCCTAGAGCTATGGCTAAATTGTTATATGCTTCCCTTGCCATTCTTTTTGGATATGAATTGTAATATCTTAAAAATGCGCAACCTTTCATACATTCTAAACAATTACAGTCTATACATCTTTTTGCTTCTTCTATTGCTTCATCTTCTGTATAACTTTGCTTATTTTGAGGCTTTATTTCTTGTTCAATTTCAATACCATCTAAATTTGTATATAATCTTGTTTCAAAACTACCTTCTCTTTCTCTACCTTCTGTCATACTACTGTTTTGGAAAAATCTATCTATAGATGTGGAAACTCTTTTACCTAATCCTACGCATTCTATTGATAAAGTATTTTTAGGCATATAGAAAATATTATTTTCATATTGTAAAGTTATTTCATCATAATCTAAATTTTCATCATATATATTGCCATCAATAATTATTACATCATAATTTTCTTTGTATTTATCTAATTGCGATTTATCAAAAACTGAATTTAAGCATATATTTACACCTAAATCTTTTAATTTCTTTAAATCTTCATTAATAAATTCTTCTGATAATATTTCTTTATAAATTTCATATACTTCTTGTCCTAAAATATTTTCCTTCTCATAAAGATCAACTATATATCCTTTATTTTTTAATTCAAATGCACAAGATAGTCCACTTAAACTAGTTCCAAAAACAATGATTTTTTCTTTTTTCTTAGGTTTTAACAATACTCTTGATTTTACTTTTTTACCATAAGTCATACATGCAAGTTCTAAATTTCTTATATTTATTGAATTACCTAAACCTTTTCTTCTACATTGCTCTTTACAATTTTGCTCGCAAACCCTACTTATGATATTTGGAAATATAACTCTTTTTTCATATAATTTTCTGCCTTCTGTAAAATTCCCCTCTGATACTAATTTACATAATTGTCTTGCATCAATATGTATAGGACACATTGCTGTGCACCATGGTTCTTCTTCTTGAATACATTTACTCTCTAATTCTTTTAATTTTTCTTGGCTAAGATTGTCCATCATATATTCTCCTTAATAAATTATATTTCTAAAATTATTTATTTTTTGACTAAAAAAAGGGCTTAAACTCTTGTAAAATTACTTAAGGTTAAGCCCTCTATTTTATTTAATCAAGAGTAATAGTTTTAAATCACTCTTATTTATTCACTTATTAAGCTTCTGCTTTACTTGCTAATTCATCTAATGCTTCTTTTACTACATCTGGTGTAGCTGGAACTTTAGTTATTCTAGCTCCTGTAGCATTAAATATAGCATTAAGTATTGCTGGATGTGGTGCAGCTAAAGGTCCTTCACCAACTCCAGATGCCCCAAATGGTCCATCAGGTCTCTTAGAATACTCTGGTTTTGCATAATGTACATCTAAAGCATCAGGTACATCTTCTATTTGTGGTATACCACATTTAACTAATGTAGTATGTTTCTTTAAATCTTCGAAATCTTCACTCAAAGCAAGACCTATACCTTGAGCTAATGCACCATATACTTGACCATCAACTACAAGCTTATTGATTATAGTACCACAGTCAACCCAGCAAGTGAATTTTTCAACTTTAACTTTACCAGTTTCCATATCAACTGCAACTTCTGGCATATTTACAACGTACATATAGTTACTAAATGGTGCACCTTGACCATCTTCTATTTGACAGTCAGAACACATAGAAGCAACCCATTTACCTGTAACTTTAGTTGGTAAACCTTCAGCTACCATTTCGTCATAAGTACGATAAGTTCCATCTGGTTTTTCTAATGATTTTAATAAGTTTTCAGCAGCTATTCTAGTTGCATTACCAGTAACAACGTTTGATCTACTTCCTCCAGCAGGACCACTGTTTGGAGTAAATTTCATATCGTTCATTACTAAGCTTATATCTTCTGGTTTATATCCAGCTTTTTTAAGTACTTCATGAGCTATAGTTAATGTAGCTACATCAGCACCTTGACCATGGTCTTCCCAAGAGTTATAGATTGTTACACCTTTTGGAGTGATTTCTGCATAAGCTTCAGATGAATCTGCACCATCAAGTCCACAACCATAAACACCTATTGATACACCAACTCCACGTTTAACTTTATCTGTAGAGTTTTCTTTAACTCTCTTTTTAGCGTCTTCATATAATGGTCTCATTTCATCCATCATAGGCACTAATGAGAATACCTCTGGAGTTTGGCCAGTTGGAGTAGTATCTCCTGGTCTATAAGCATTTATATATCTTAATTCAAATGGATCCATTCCCATTTTATCTGCCAATACATCTATTGCAGTATCAGTTCCCATGAAACTTTGTGGAGAACCATATCCTCTAAATGCACTACCCCAAGCATGGTTAGTACATACGCAGTAAGAAGTATTTCTTATATTTGGTATACCATAACCAGCACCTACGAATTGAGTAAGACGCATAGTTAATAAATCACCAAATTCTGAATATGGACCATGATCTATATAGTTTTCACCTTCAAGAGCAAGTATCTTACCATTTTCATCAGCACCAAGTTTTATCTTCATGAATGCTGGAGATCTCTTTCCAGTATAAGTAATATTTTGATATTGAGTATAATTTAATGAAACTGGTCTTCCAGTTGCTAAGCATGCAACACCTAACATAGATTCCATAGTTGGAGAGAATTTATACCCAAATGTTCCTCCAGTTGGGTTTTGTACTAAGAAACATTTGTCAGGGTCTATACCTATACCAGTACAAATCATTGCATGATGTAAGTGGATACCGATACTCTTAGAGTTTATAATTAAGTTTCCATCTTCATCTTGATACGCTTGACCACAGTCTGGTTCAAGTGGTAAATGTGGTTGACGGCTACAATAAGATTCAACTTCAACTACATTTGGAAGTTTTTCCATTAATGGTGCAGTATCTTCACCTTTTATACAATCTGTCTTAAAGTAAACATTTGGAGTTCCAGGATGTATTTCTATAGCATCATCAGCCATAGCAGCTGGTGCACTCATA
>USRS01000008.1 GCA_900557165.1 uncultured Clostridium sp. | reverse complement strand
ATGGAGAAAAGTTTATATGAGAAATTGTTGTGATAATTGTAGAAAGGATGTTTGTACTAAAAAGATACCTTTTTTTACTGTTTTAAATTCTTGTGAGCTAATAGATGTTCTTGAAAAAATAGTACATAAAAATTTTAAAAAAATGAAATTATATTTTTAGAAGGTGGAACAGTTCAAGTGAATAATAAAACAAAAAGAGGTCCAGATCATTTCCTATTCTTAGGTGTTAAAAATTCTGGAGTAGGTGTTCAAGGAATAAGATATTCAATTGAAGTTATGACTAGAGTTAAAGCAACTGTAATCAATTTAAATAAGTAAAATGATGTAATAAAAAAATGGAAAGGTAAAGATTAAATTATTTAAAAGTTTGTAACTTATGTTACTTAATATAATTAAAACTTGATGTATAATAATAATATAAATTTAGATGATACATTTTAAGAAATTAAAATATTATTATACAAAAGATAGGAGAAGAGAATATGAGCTTATTTTTAGGAAAGATACATTACTGGTTATTTAACAAAATATTATGGTTTGAAAAACTAGAAGATGAAATAATAGATTTAGCAAAAAAAGAAGGATTTGAAGTAGAAAAAATAAGTGAAGATATCCAAAATAAATATGGAAGAAAACTACCAAATAAACCGCTTGAAGATTTAATAGATACAGGAAATATTCATGGATGGTTACAAGGACAAATCCACAGTGCTGAAAGAAGAATGGCAGCTTGGACAAAATTATTAATTGAAGCTGATGAAAAAAATTATAAAAAGTTAGAAGAAGTTTATAAAATACAAGGTATAGTAGCTGCTAAAGAAATAAAAGCAGAAGGTAATGCACCATCAACACCAGAAGCATTATTTAACTCGATGAATGATTATATATTAGACGGAATGCCTTGTGACAGAGTAAATGAAATTGTAGCAAATGATGAAAAACATATAGCTTGGGAGCAAAGAGTTTGCGTTCATAAAGATATATGGAATGAAGTAGGTTGTGATGTTAAATATTTCTATGATTTAAGAAATGATTGGATAAAATCATTTATAAATGAATTAAATAATAAATTTGAATACTCAATAGACGAAAACGGAGTTAGATTAATAAAAAGTATATAATAACTTGACTAAGGAGAAGAAAATGAGCGGAATAGATTTATTAATAGATGAACATAATTATGTTAAACGTATGCTTGTTGTTATTAGAAAAGCATGCTTAAACTTTATGGATAATAAAGAAATAAATTATGATGATTTTGAAAAAATGATTAAATTTGTTAGAGAATTTGCAGATGGTCATCACCACAAAAAAGAAGAAGTTTTTCTATTTAATCAAATGGTAGAGCATTTAGGAGAGACAGGTAAAAATGTTATTACTCATGGAATGCTTGTAGAGCACGATTTAGGTAGATCTTATATGAGAAACTTAGAAGAAGCTCTAAACAAATATAAAAATGGTCAAATGGAAGCTAAATTAGATATAGTGGCAAATGCCGTATCTTATACAAATTTACTGGAAAATCATATACACAAAGAAGATAATGTAATATTTACTTTTGCAAAAAAATCATTAAAAGAAGATATTATAAAAGATATTGATGAAAGATGTTTTGAATATGAAGAAAAAAATTCTTTCACAAGAGAAGAAAATATTGGTATACTAAACTCATTAGAAGAGAAATATAATTAATAAAAAAGGAGATATAATTATGATAACTAAAGATCAAACTATAGGACAAGTATTACAAGTAAACCCAAAGGCAGCTCAAATATTAATGAACTTTGGAATGGGATGTTTAGGTTGTCCATCTGCACAAGTTGAAACAATAGAACAAGCTTGTGAAGTTCATGGACTTAAATTAGAAGATGTTTTAGCAGCATTAAACGAACAATAATATACATTAAAATACATTAAAAAAGCTAATTTCTAAAAATAGGAATTAGCTTTTTTAATGTATATTATTTTTATTCATTGTAATTAAAATTTGAAATGATATACTAAAAAATAGAAATATAGAAAATAATAAAAATAGATTAATTATTTAAGGAGATTACAATATGGATGCACAAAAAAGAATAAGTGAACTTATTGATTTGATAAATTACCATAATGATAAATATTATAATGAAGATAAACCGGAAATTGAGGATTTTGAATACGATAATTTAATGAAAGAATTAATTAAATTAGAAGAAGAAAATCCATCGTTAAAAAGAATAGATTCTCCGTCAAATAGAGTTGGTGGAAAAGCTTTAGATAAATTTGACCAAGTTACACATAAAATACCTATGCTTAGCTTATCAAATGCCTATTCAGCAGCAGATTTAAGGGACTTTGATAGAAAAGTTAGAGAAGCAGTATCTGGCGAAGTTGAATATGTTGTTGAATTTAAAATAGATGGCTTATCGGTAAGTCTTACATATAATAATGGAGAATTTGAAAAAGGTGCTACTAGGGGAGATGGTGTAGTAGGTGAAGATATTACAAAAAATTTAATGACAGTAAAAACAGTTCCACTAAAAGTAGATTATGAAGATGAGTTAATTGTAAGGGGAGAAGTTTACATTTCAAAAGATAATTTTGAAAAAATAAATAAACAACAGGAAGAAATGGATCAACCATTATACGCAAATCCTAGAAACTTGGCAGCTGGTTCTCTTAGACAATTAGATCCAAAATTAACAGCTAAAAGACCTTTAGATATATTTATATTTAACTTAGAGCATTTAGAAAATGATAATTGTAAAACACACAGTGAATCTTTAGAATTACTTACAAAGTTAGGATTTACAGTTAGTCCAGATTATAAAGTTTATAATAATATGGAAGATATTATAAAACATATAGAATATTGGACAGATCATAGAGAAGATTTAGCATTTGGAATAGATGGAATGGTTATTAAAGTTAATAACTTTGCACAAAGAGAAAAAATGGGATTCACTGCAAAAAGTCCAAGATGGGCAATAGCATATAAATTCCCAGCAGAGCGAAAAACTACAAAATTATTAGACATAATAATAGAAGTTGGAAGAACAGGTAATATTACTCCAACAGCTGTATTAGAACCTGTTAGGTTGGCAGGAACAACTGTAAGTAGAGCTACACTTCATAATGAAGACAATATAAAAGAAAAAGACATAAGAATTGGTGATATGGTTGTAGTTCAAAAAGCAGGAGATATTATACCTCAAATTTTATCAGTAGATAAAGAAGCTAGAACTGGTGATGAAGTTGTATTTGAAATGCCACATAAATGTCCTGTTTGTGGAGAGCCAACAGTTAGATTAGAAGGAGAAGCTGCAGTAAAATGTATAAATATATCTTGCCCAGCTCAAATTAGAAGAGGAATTATTCACTTTGTTTCAAGAGATGCTATGAATATAGATGGACTGGGAGAATCAATAATTACATTATTATTAGAAAAAAGCTTAATAAAAGATGTTGCTGATTTATACTATCTTAAGAAGGAAGATTTGGTTAACTTAGAAAGAATGGGTGAAAAATCAGCCACAAATCTTATAAATGCTTTAGAAAAATCTAAAGGAAATGATTTATATAGATTAATAAACGGATTGGGAATAAAGCATATAGGTGTAAAAGGAGCAAAAATAATTGCCAATGAATTTAAAGATTTAGATGTGATAATGAATTTAAATACAAATCAATTGGTTAATTTAGAAGAATTTGGAGAAACTATGGCAGATAGCGTAGTTGAATTCTTTAAAGAAGAAAAAAATATTTTAGTAATAGAAAAATTAAAAAAAGCAGGAGTAAATACTAAAATTATTGACAATGATAATGAAGACAATGTTAAAATTTTTGACAAAATGAAAATAGTATTAACGGGAACATTACCAACTCTTAAGAGAAATGATGCAAAAGATATAATAGAAAAACTTGGAGGAAAGGCAACATCAAGTGTTAGTAAATCTACGTCATTTGTTCTTGCAGGAGAAGAAGCAGGTTCAAAGCTTACAAAAGCAAATGAATTAGGTATAAAAGTCATAGATGAAGAAACTTTCTTAAATTTATCAAAATTATCTTCTTTAGAAGAAGTATTAAAAAGTTTAAAGTAAATAAATTATAATATGACATTGCTTAGCTAAATTAAGCATTATTAGGTAGTAAATTAAATTAAATAGTGCTAAAATTATAACTATGAATAGATTAGAATAAGCATTGAAATAGCGAAAGGGAAGACAATGATTAGAATTGATGGTAGAAAATTTGATCAAATAAGAGATGTAAAAATAACAAGAAACTTCACCAAATATGCAGAAGGTTCTGTTTTAATAGAAATGGGAGAAACAAAAGTATTATGTACAGCTTCAATAGAAGAAAAAGTACCTCCTTTCTTAAGAAATACAGGAACTGGTTGGATAAATGCTGAATATTCAATGTTACCTAGATCAACTCAACAAAGAAAAGTAAGAGATTCATCAAAGGGAAAAATAGATGGAAGAAGTCAAGAAATACAAAGATTAATAGGAAGAGCTATAAGATCTGTTGTTGATTTAAATAAACTTGGCGAAAGAACTATTTGGGTGGACTGTGATGTTATCCAAGCTGATGGAGGAACTAGAACTGCTTCTATAACAGGAGCATTTGTAGCTGTTGCAGAAGCTATTTATAAATTATATAAAGATGGACTAATTAAAAAAATGCCTATAGAAAACTTTGTATCGGCTATAAGTGTAGGTATAGTAAATGACCAATGTTTACTTGATATATGTTATGAAGAAGATTCACATGCACAAGTTGATATGAATATCATAATGACTGATAAATGTGAATTTGTAGAAGTTCAAGGAACAGGAGAAGAAAGACCTTTTTCTAGAAAAGATTTAAATAAACTTTTAGAACTAGGAGAAAAAGGGAATAAAGAATTAATAAAGATACAAAGAAAAGCATTAGGTGAAATAGCTGATGAGATTTTAGGAATGGAGTATGGAGATGATATAGTAATATCAACAGGAAATGCTCATAAACTAGAAGAAATAGGAGCTATACTTAAAGATTTAGATTACAATATACATTCTCTTAAAGATGTAAATTTAGATAATTTAGAAATTGAGGAAAATGGAAAAACTTTTGAGCATAATGCCTTGATAAAAGCGAGAACAGTAGCTAAACTTACTAATATGATAACTATTGCAGATGATTCTGGATTAGAAGTTGATGCAATAGGCAAAAAACCAGGTATTTATTCATCTAGATATGCTGGAGAAAATGCTACAGATGCTGAAAATAGAGAAAAATTATTAAAAGCATTAAAAAATACAGCAGCGAGTCATAGAACTGCAAGATTTGTGTGTTGTATAGCAGTAGTATTCCCAGATGGAAAAGAATTTGTAGTTAGAGGAACTTGTGAAGGAACTATAGCATTTGAAGAAAAAGGTGATAATGGATTTGGATACGATAGTTTATTTATAGTAGATAACTACAATAAAACTTTTGCAGAATTACCATCTAGTATAAAAAATGCTATAAGTCATAGAGCAAAAGCATTAGAGCTTATGAAGGATGAACTAACAAGAAGAGTTATTAGATAATAAAGGAAGAATAATATTATATGAAAATAGGAATAATCAGTGATACACATAGAAATATAAAAAGTATAGATAAAGCAATTCCATATTTAAAGGAATGTGATTTAATAATTCATGCTGGAGACAATATAGATGATGCAGAGTACATATACTATGCAACAGATGTACTTGTTAAATGTGTAAAAGGAAATTGTGACTTATATAATATTGACGAACCTTATGAATTAATATTTTTAGTAAAAGATAAAAAGTTCTTTTTATGCCATGGTCATCAATATGATGTTAAATGGGGATTTGATTCTTTACTTAAAATAGCAAAAGATAATAATATTGATATTGTAGTATATGGACATACTCATATACCTGTATATAAAAAAATCGATAATATTATTTTTATAAATCCAGGTAGCACAACATACCCAAGAGGTGGTAGTGAGTGTGGCTTTGGCATACTAACTTTATATAATGATATTTCTTATAAAGAAATAAAAATATAAACAAGAAGTGTTGAAATTAAGGCAACACTTGTAAATAAAAAACCTTGTATGATATAATTAAAGAGTTACCTATAAATTAGAACTATAATTTATAAAATCATTACATAAGATATTTAGGAGGATAAAAGTTAATGAAAGTAGAATTAATTAAACAAGAAGGCAATAAAGTAAGCTTTAAATTAACTGTAGACCATGATAAATTTGAATCAGCAGTAGTAAAAGCATACAATAAAAATAAAGGTAAATTCAATATACCAGGATTCAGAAAAGGTAAAGCACCTAGAAAAATAATAGAAACTAACTATGGAAAAGGTGTATTCTATAATGATGCTATAGATATAGTATTCCCAGAAGTATACCCAGCTGCTATAGATGAATTAAAAATAGAACCAATTGAAGTTCCATCTATAGATGTTGAAGAAATAAGCAAAGACAACGGATTAGTATTATTAGTAGACGTTGAAGTTAAACCTGAATTCCAATTAGGAGAATACAAAGGTGTAGAAGTTGAAAAAGTTGAAGAAACTGTAAACGAAGACGTTGTTAATGCTAAATTAGAAGAAATGAGAGAGAAAAACTCAAGATTAGTATCTGTTGAAAGAGAAATAGCTAACGGAGATACTGCTAACATAGATTTCGAAGGATTTGACGGAGAAGTTGCTTTTGAAGGTGGAAAAGGTGAAAAATATGACTTAGTTATAGGTTCAGGATCTTTCATACCAGGATTTGAAGAGCAATTAGTTGGTAAAAAAGCTGGAGAAGAAGTTGAAGTTAATGTTACTTTCCCAGAAGAATACCATGCTGAAAACTTAGCTGGAAAACCAGTTGTTTTCAAAGTTAAAGTAAATGAGGTAAAAGTTAAAGAATTACCAGAATTAAATGATGAGTTTGCAGCAGATACTACTGAATTCAATACATTAGCTGAATTAAGAGCTGACGTAACTGCTAAAGCTGAAGAAGAATCTAAAGAAGCTGCTAAAAACGAATTAAGAAACAGAGTAATAGAAAAAGTTGTAGCTAACACAGAAGTAGAAGTTCCAGAAGCTATGGTTAAACATGAAATAGATAACCAATTAATGGAATTAAACTATCAATTACAATACCAAGGATTTGGAATGGAACAATTCTTACAAATGACAGGTAAAACTATGGATGAATTCAAAGCTGAATTTACTGCAAGCAGAAGAGAAGAAGCTTTAAGAAACGTTAAAACTTCATTAGTTATAGAAGCAATAGCTAAAGCTGAAAACGTAGAAGTTTCAGAAGAAGAAGTTAACTCAGAAGTTCAAAAAATGGCTGATGCTTACAAAATGACTGTTGAACAAGTTAAAGAGGCTTTAAGACCAAATGACTTAAAAGACATGGAAGGTCAATTAAAAATAAGAAAAACTATAGATTTATTAGTTGAAAACGCTAAAATAGCTTAATTCTTTACAGTAGTCCAAACGGACTACTGTAAATTATATATTAAACATTCAGAGGGGGTATGATTTATGGCATTAGTACCTACAGTAGTAGAACAAACAGGAAGAGGAGAAAGAGCCTACGACATATATTCTAGATTACTAAAAGATAGAATAATATTCTTAGGTGATGAAGTAAATGATGTAACTGCTGGACTTGTAGTAGCTCAATTATTATTCCTTGAAGCTGAAGATCCAGATAAAGACATACATCTATATATAAATTCGCCAGGTGGAAGTGTTACAGCAGGTATGGCTATATATGATACTATGCAATATATTAAACCTGATGTTAGTACAATATGTATAGGTATGGCTGCATCAATGGGAGCCTTTCTATTAAATGCTGGTGCAAAAGGTAAGAGATATGCTCTACCTAATAGTACTATAATGATACACCAACCACTAGGTGGTGCAAAAGGTCAAGCAACAGATATAGAAATTCATGCTAAATGGATTTTACAAATAAAAGAAAGATTAAATCAAATTCTTTCTGAAAGGACAGGTCAACCATTGGAAAAAATAAAAGCTGACACTGAGCGTGATAATTTTATGAGTGCAATGGAAGCTAAAGAATATGGTCTAGTTGATGAAGTAATTGAACAAAGACCATAGGTAGAAAAGAGGTGCTTGTTATGTCAAAATACGAAGAAAAAAGACAACTGAAATGTTCATTCTGTGGTAAAACTCAAGATCAAGTAAGAAGATTAATTGCAGGTCCAAATGTTTATATTTGTGATGAATGCGTGGAATTATGTGATGAAATCATTCAAGAAGAGATTGAAGAAACAATGGAAGAGGATACTACGTCTCTACCAAAACCTAAAGAAATGATGGAAATTCTTAATGACTATGTAATAGGTCAAGAAAGAGCAAAAAAAATATTATCAGTTGCTGTTTATAATCACTACAAAAGAATATATAGCAAAAAATCTACAACTAAAGATATAGAAATACAAAAGAGTAATATACTTTTACTTGGACCAACAGGTTCAGGGAAAACATTACTTGCACAAACTTTAGCTAAAACGCTAAACGTGCCATTTGCAATGGCTGATGCAACTTCTTTAACAGAAGCCGGGTATGTAGGTGAAGATGTAGAAAATATCTTATTAAAACTTATCCAAGCAGCTGATTTTGACATAGAAAAAGCAGAAAGAGGAATAATCTACATTGATGAAATAGATAAAATTGCTAGAAAGTCAGAAAATCCATCTATCACTAGAGATGTAAGTGGAGAAGGAGTTCAGCAAGCTCTTTTAAAAATTCTAGAAGGAACTGTAGCTAATGTTCCTCCACAAGGTGGAAGAAAACATCCTCATCAAGAATTCCTAAAAATAGATACTACTAATGTATTATTTATTTTAGGTGGTGCCTTTGATGGTATAGAAAAAATAATTCAAAGACGTGGAAGTGAAAAAACATTAGGCTTTGGTGCTAAAATAGAAAGTAAGAACAATACTGATTTAGGAAAAATATATGCAAAAGTTCTTCCTGAAGACTTACTTAAATTTGGTATAATACCAGAATTTATAGGTAGAATACCTGTAGTTGCTACATTAGAGTTACTTGATGAAGATGCTTTAATGAGAATTCTACAAGAACCAAAGAATGCTCTAGTTAAACAATATAGAAAATTATTTGAACTAGATAATGTTGATTTAGAGTTCCAAGATGATGCTCTAAGAGCTATAGCTAAAAAAGCTATAGACAGAAATACTGGAGCTAGAGGGCTTAGAAGTATAGTTGAGAGTGTTATGATGGAAACTATGTATGAAATTCCATCAAGAGAAGACATTAAGAAAGTAATAGTTACAAAAGATTCTGTTAATGATGAATCACAACCAATTATAGTTCTTAAAGATAAAGAAGAAAGTGCATAATTAATATAAAAAAGGAGCTTATATATTAATAAGCTCCTTTTTACATGTTAATATATTTTTTAATTAATTTTATTATGTTAAATTAATATATTACAAAATTATGAGTAAATTATAATATAAAATAAATATTTATAAATGAATTATTATTTTATTAATATAGCATAATAAAATTAACCTAAATTATACAAATAGCTATGTTGATTTATGTTGAAAATTAACATACATAAATATATAATATAAAAAGCAAAGAAAATAGCACTTTAAGGAGTGATAATAATGGAACAAAATTATACTAAAATTGACCATGAGTTACCATTGATACCTTTAAGAGGATTAGCAATATTTCCATATATGATATTAAACTTTGATATAGGAAGAGAAATGTCACTTAAAGCATTAGATGAAGCTATGCTAGAAGATGAATTAGTTTTCTTAACTTCTCAAAAAGAAGCTGAAGTAGATGAACCTACTGCAGATGATTTTTATCATGTTGGTACTATTTGTAGAGTTAAACAAGTTATCAAGTTACCAGGAGACACAGTACGTGTTTTAGTAGAAGGTATATCTAGGGGAAAAGTCAAAGAAATAAGTCAAGAAGAGGGTTATTTCAAGGCTATAGTAGAAGAAATAATATATGACCAAGATAATGCAGACGTAGACAAAGAAGTAGAAGCATTTGTAAGAAATGTTTTTGATGCATTTGAAGAATACATAAATATAGGAAACAGAGTTTCACCTGAAATACTAGTATCTCTTGCTGACATAGATAATGTGGATAGATTTATAGATACTATAGCTGCTAATATATTCTTGAAATCAGAACAAAAGCAAGAAATATTAGAAGAGTTCGATATACTTAAAAGATTAGAGTTATTATATAAAATTTTATTAGAAGAAATAGATATTCTTAAAATAGAAAAGAAAATAACTTTAAGAGTTAAAAAACAAATGAACAAAGTTCAAAAAGAGTATTATCTAAGAGAACAATTAAAAGCTATACAAAAAGAATTAGGAGAAGATGAAGATATAAGTTCTGAAGCTGAAGTCTACAGAGAAAAACTTAAAAAAATAAAAGCTTCTAAGGAAACAAAAGAAAAAATATCTAAAGAAATTGATAAATTTGCTAGAATGTCTCCTCAATCTCCTGATTCATCAGTAGTAAGAACATATTTAGAGACATTATTCTCTCTACCTTGGAACAAAGAGACTAGAGACAAAATAGATTTAAAAAATGCTAGAGAAATTTTAGATAATGAACATTATGGTTTAGAAAAAGTTAAAGAAAGAATACTAGAATACTTAGCCATAAGAAAATTATCTAAATCATTAAAAGGACCTATAGTTTGTTTAGTAGGACCTCCAGGTGTTGGTAAAACATCTATAGCAAGATCAATAGCAACATCAATGGGTAAAAAATTCGTAAGAATTTCTTTAGGTGGAGTTAGAGATGAAGCTGAAATAAGAGGTCATAGAAGAACTTATGTAGGAGCTATACCAGGTAGAATAATAAATGGAATAAAAGAAGCTCAAACTAAGAATCCAGTATTCTTATTAGATGAAATAGATAAAATGGCAGCAGATTATAAAGGTGATCCAGCTTCAGCTATGCTTGAAGTATTAGACCCAGAACAAAATAAAACATTTGTTGACCATTATTTAGAAGTACCATTTGATTTATCAAAAATATTATTTATAACAACTGCAAATAGTTTAAGTACAATACCAGGTCCATTACTTGATAGAATGGAAATAATAGAAGTATCTGGTTATATAGAAGAAGAAAAACTTAATATAGCTCAAAAATACTTACTTCCAAAACAAATCAAAGAAAATGGATTAGTAGATGGTTTCGTAACTATAGAAGAGCAAGCAATGAGAGATATTATAAATTACTATACTAGGGAAGCTGGAGTTAGAACTCTAGAAAGAACTATTGGTAAAGTATGCAGAAAAATTGCTAGAAAATTTGTAGAAGATCCATCAATTGAAGGTGTTGTAGTAACTCAAGCAGATGTTGAAGAATATCTTGGAAGAGATAAATATCTATACGATTTAGCAGGAACTAAACCTGAAGTTGGTGTAGTAACAGGTCTTGCATGGACTTCAGTTGGAGGAGTTACACTTCCAGTAGAAGTAAATGTATTAAAAGGAAAAGGACAAGTAGTGCTTACTGGTTCTTTAGGTGATGTAATGAAAGAATCAGCTCAAGCTGGTATATCTTATATTAGATCAATAGCAGATAAATTTGATATTGATCAAGATTTCTACAAAACAGAAGATATCCATATACATTGTCCAGAAGGAGCAACTCCAAAAGATGGTCCATCAGCAGGTGTAACAATGGCTACTGCAGTAATATCTGCATTAACTAAAATACCTGTGAGAAGTGATGTGGCTATGACTGGTGAAATAACTCTTAGAGGTAGAGTAATGGTTGTAGGTGGAGTTAAAGAAAAGGTACTTGCAGCACATAGAGCAGGAATTAAAAAAGTTTTAATACCAAGAGAATGTGATGCTCAATTAGATGAAATACCTGAAAATGTAAAAGAAAAACTAGAAATTGTTTTAGTAGATCATATGGATCAAGTATTAGAGCATGCCCTAGTAAAAGACGGTGAGAAAAATGAAAATTAGAAGTTCAGAAATAGTAGTAAGTGCAATAAGAAAAGAACAATATCCTGCAGAAGGATTACCAGAAATAGCTTTAGTTGGAAGATCAAATGTTGGAAAATCTTCTGCTACTAATGCATTATTAAATAGAAGAAATTTTGCTAGAACAAGTCAAACTCCTGGGAAAACAAGAACAATAAACTTCTATAAAATAAATAATGAGTTTTATTTTGTTGACCTTCCTGGTTATGGATACGCAAAAGTATCTAAATCAGAAAAGGATAAGTGGGGAGTTATCATGGAAAGATATTTACAAGATAGACAAGAATTATGTGCTATTTTCTTACTTGTAGATATAAGACATGAACCTACAAATGACGATGTTATGATGTATGAATGGATAAAACACTTTGGATATAACTGTGTTGTTATAGCAACAAAAGCAGATAAAATATCTAGAGGACAATATCAAAAACATATAAGCATAATAAGAAAAAAATTACAACTTGAAAAAGATGAAAAAGTAATACCTCTTTCTTCTTCAAAGAAAACTGGAGTAGAAGATGTATGGAATGAAATAATCGCTCAATATGAAGAGCATGGTTATGAAATAACAGTAGAATAATTAATTGATGAAGCTGTATTAAAATGATTTATATCGTTTTAATACAGCTTTTTTAATAGAAAATTATATCATATAGTAACAAAATTGCACCTTAATTAATATCTTATTAAGTAGAAAACATTAGGGGGCATGAATATGAAAGGTAAAATGAGAAAATTATTCCCAGGGGCTAATACAAGTAACGGATTTTATTCATATTTCGATTATATAATCCCAAAGGATGTAAACAGAATTTTTTGTTTAAAAGGTGGTCCTGGAGTTGGTAAGTCATCTTTAATGAAGAAAGTAGCTAAAGAATTTGTGGAAAGAGGATACGATGTAGAGGTATTTCCTTGTTCATCAGATCCAGCATCACTAGATGCAGTAGTAATAAAAAAATTAAAAGTTGTTTTATTAGATGCTACAGCACCTCATATTGTTGATCCTAAGATACCAGGAGCTATAGATGAGGTAGTTAATTTTGGCGATTTTTGGACAGTAGATAATTTAGAAAATAATAAAGTAGAAATATTACAATGCAACAAAGAAATAAGTGGATGTTTCCAAAGGGCTTTCAAATATTTAAAAGCAGCAGAGCCTATTTTTTATGATATAGAAGTGAAAAATGCAGATATTATGGATTTTGGAAAACTTAATAAATTTACAGATGAATTTATTGAAAAATTATTTGAGGGTATAGAAAATAAAGAAGAACTTTCAGTACCTAGACATTTGTTTGGAACAGCTATAACTCCAATAGGCCATATTGATTATGCAGATAGCTTATTACAAGATGCTAAAAAAATTTATTATTTAGATGGTAAAATTGGATATGGCAAGACTACTTTCCTAAAAAGAGTATATGAAAAGGCCGTTTTAAAAGGATTAAAAGTAGAAGTATTTCACTATCCACTTATACCAGAAAAAATAGAAGGTATAATGATAAATGATTTAAAAGTTGCCATAACTACAAGTACTTTATTTAAAAATGAAGACAAAATTAATTTAAATCAATTTGTAAACAAAGATAAAATAAATGAACACAAAGAAGAATTAGAAGTTGATGAAAAAATATTAGATGAATTAATAAACTACGGCATATCAAATTTGAAAAAAGCTAAATCCAATCATGATATAATCGAAAATTACTATATTCCAAATATGAATTTTGAAAAGATTGATCAATTAAAAGATAAATTAATTGATAGAATATTAAAATATGAAAATAAATAGATAAATAATAAAGCTATGAAAAGAAATAAAAAATATTTCTATGTCATAGCTTTTATTTTTTTGCATAAAATAATAGGTTAAATCTTGTATAAAAATAAAATATATAGTTGATAATCTTAGTATATATTTATAAGTTTTGAAATTGAGGTGATTAAAATTATATCATCAGAAAAAGATTTATCTATATTAGTTCCAGAGAAACTTGCTAGAAAATACAACTTGTTTCCAATTGAATTAAATGATGATTTATTGACCATAGGTATAGAAGAAGAAAATAGATATGCAATGCAAGATTTGAAATTAGTTACAGGTAAAAATATTGTATTAAAAGAAATGTCAAAAGAAGAAATTGATGAAAACATTGAACTATGTTATGGAAATATTATTGATACGAAAGATGACTATGTTAACTATTTATTCCAAGATATTTTACAAAAATCCTTAAAAGCAAATGCTAGCGATATTCATATTGAACCGTTTAATGACTTATTAAAAATTAGAATAAGAGTAGATGGAAAAATGAAAGAAATGATAAATTTAGATTTAGACTTATATCCACCTCTTGCATCTGTAATAAAATATAAAGCTGATATGGATATTACAGAAAAAAGATTACCTCAAGATGGAAGGATTGATATAAAAATTAATAATGTAATAGTTGATATTAGAATTTCTACAGTACCAACAACTTATGGAGAAAAAATAGTTCTTAGGCTTTTAAATAGAGATTCATTTTTAAAAACAAAAGAAGAATTAGGATTTTCTAGAAAAGCCATAAATAAAATTCAGAAAATAATAAACAAGAAAACAGGGATATTGCTAGTTACAGGACCAACAGGTAGTGGAAAAACAACAACAGTGTATTCTATTTTACAGGATTTAAAAAATACAGATAAAAATATTATGACTATTGAAAATCCTGTTGAATACAAAATGGAAGGTATAAACCAAATACAAGTTAATAAAAAAGTTGGACTTACCTTTGAAAAGGGATTAAAAGCAATTTTAAGACAAGACCCAGACATAATTATGGTTGGCGAGATTAGAGATATAGAAACAGCCAAAACAGCCGTAAGAGCAGCAATTACAGGTCATTTAGTTATAAGTACTCTACATACAAATGATGCCATATCATCTATAGCTAGATTGATAGATATGGAAATTCCTCCTTATTTGTTGAATGCCTCGTTGATTGGTGTTATATCTCAAAGATTAGTTAGAAAAGTTTGTTCAAATTGTAGCAATGAGATAGTTGTAAAACAAAATGATGGTAAGTCTATTAGTACAGCTATACCTATTGGATGTGAAGAATGTAGATATACGGGATATGAAGGTAGAACAGTGGCTTATGAAATATTAGTAATTGATGATGATGTTAAAAAAGCTATTCAAGAAAATAAAGATGCTAGGGTTATTAAAGAAATTGCAATAAAAAATGGCATGATTACTTTTGATGATAGCTACTCAAGACTTTTAAGAAAAAAACTAACAACTTTAGAAGAATGCATTATGAATAAGGAAATTATAAATTAGGAGGGCGATTACTTGTTTAAATGTATTGCATATGATGAAAATAATAAAAGAAAAGTTGTGAAATTAGATTTGCACAGTGAAGAAGAAGTTTTTCATTATGCTAGTAAAAATAATTTGAAAATAGTGGATGTTAAAAAAAGAAGAAAATTATTTTGTAGAAAGAAATTAAAAGATAAAGATTTAAAAGTTTTTTCTAAGCAAATGTGTATTTTATTAAAGTCTGGGTGTGAAATATCTAAAATATTAAAAATACTTATAGAAGAGTCAAATAACAAATTAAAAGGTATTTTAAAGCAAATACTTTCAGATATTGAAAAAGGAAAAACAATAAAAGAAGCATTTGAAAATACGAAGGCTTTTTCTTCATTTTACATAAGTATGGTTGCTACAGGAGAAATGAGTGGTAATTTGGATGAGGTTATGGATAAATTATCTATTTATTATGATAAGGAGCAAAAACTAAAAAGCAAAATAGTTAGTATACTTATTTATCCAGCTATATTAGTAGTGTCTATGATAATTTCATTTACCGCAATTTTGATTTTCTTAATTCCTAATTTTGAGGAAATTTATGCTGATAATACAATACAAACACCTTTGATTACAAAAATATTAATATTTTTATCTCATTTGATAAGAGATGATTTTATTTTGATAATAGGAATAATTGTATTGATAATAGGAGGATTTATATATTTTAAGAAAAACAGTCAAAAGTTTAATGAAATATTAAATAAATTATATTTTAAAACACCACTAGTTAAAACTTTTAATCAATTGATTATTACCAATAAATTTGTAAAAGCTTTGTCAATTTTAATTTCTAGTGGAGTTCAAATTGTATATTCCATAGAAACTTCAGCAAAGGTTATGGATAATGATTATATTTACCAAAAGATATGTGAATCAAATGAACTTATTAAAAAAGGAAATAGTATAGGAAGTTCTTTGAAAAAAGTAGAGGAATTGCCTTCATTATTTTTATCTATGGTAGTTATAGGCGAAGAAAGCGGGCGATTGGATAATATTTTGGGAACAGTAAGTGAGTATTATGAAAATGAACTGGATTCTAAGTTAGAAAGAGGTACTAAATATTTTGAAAACTTTTTGACTTTGTTTATAGGAATTATAGTTGGTATAGCGGTTATATCTATGATGATGCCAATGTTTGATGCTGTTGCATCTATTTAAAATATAAAAAGGAGATGAACAAATGAAAACTAAAATTCAAAAAAGAATAATGAAAAAGAGAAAGGGATTTACACTTATTGAAATGGTTATTGTTATAACTATAATAGGAATTTTATCTAGTATTGCTGTGACAAAATATTCTAGTATTCAAGAAAATGCTAAGAAAAACGCTGATTATGCAACAGCTGCAAATTTAGCTACAGCAGCTATGATAGCTATTAGTGATGGAGAGCAAAATGTTGATGTAGGAAGTTTACAATCAAAAGGATATATACAAACTATACCCAAATCTAAATCTAATAATGGAAAAGGTTTTACTATAACGAAAAGTGAGAAAGGTGATGAAGTAACAGTAACTATTGATAAAGAGACTTTTTATCCTAAGGCTGAAACAAGTAAAGCTGAATAGATTAAAAATAAATCAAATAAAAAGTTTTAGGAGGTGATTTTATTAAGAAATATTTAATTGTGAATATTAATAATAAATTTACTGAAGTTTTATTTTTATCGAAAGGTAGGAAGAAGTATTATTTAGACTGGAAATTTCATTATGAAAAAGGCACAGATAATATGGAAGACAAAGATAAATACATAAATTATATTGTAGAAAATATAAAAAGGCACACTAATAATTTGAAATTGAAAAATATATATTTTTATATGCAAAATGATGAAATTATCATAAGGAATATGGAAAATATCAGTATTAAAAAGAAAAAAGACATAATACCTTTGATAAAGTATGAAATCAACAAATATATACCTATAGATTTACAAAATTATATAATTAAATATAAAAAAATTACTGACTTTAATGACAAAAATTTAGTTCAAGGGATACTATTTCCCAAGAAATTTGTACATATATGCAATGAAATAGGTGAAAAATTAGAAATTAAGAAAAAATACTTAAATATTAATTTTGATATTTTACAAAAAATTTTAGATATGAATTTAATTAATTTATGTAGTTTGGATAAAAAAATAATTGTAATAGAAAATAGACAAGAAGATATGATACTAAACAAGATTTATAACAATAAAATTATAGAATCTTATTTAGTAGATAAGAGTGAAAAAAGCAATATACTAAGTGTCAATGACGAAGAAAATATATATTATTTTGGTATAAATGATGATTATATGAAAAACATACAGGCAAAAGAAATTAGTATAAAAAATAAATTATTACTAGATTCCAATAAGGAAGTAATTGATGAAAATAATCATTACCTATGTGCATGGGGGATGATTGTATAATGAAAAAATTTAAAACAATAAACTTTCTAAAAGAAGAAAAAAAGGAAGAAAAATACTTTAAATGTATATTTATAATACTATTATATTTATTGATATTTCAATGTTATAGCAACATTCAATATATTAAAAATCTAAAGGAAGAAATAAAAAATAGTAAACCACTTATACAATCTACACATTTGGTGAATAATGAAATAGAAAAAAGTACTTTAATTAAAGATACAAGTAAAGTATATAAACTTCTAGGATTTAAAAATGTAGATAGATTAGTAATAGAAAATAACAAAGTAAAGGTAGAAGGTAGATGTAAGGATTTGGATATATTAGAAGATTTAAAATCTATGGATAATATAAAAAATTTTTCTATTACTAATGTGGAGTATAAAAATAAGAAATATTATTTTAATGCAACTTATGAAATAGGAGGTACTAAATGATTTTTAAAAACCAGAAAGAAGTAAAAAAAATTTTAATATCAATATTTGCATTTATAATGATTAGTTTAGGAATATCATATTGTACAAATATGAAAGTTAATGCATTAGAAGAAGAAAAAACTAAAATTAATAAAGAACAGCCACAATATAAAGGCGATTGTGAAGATGATAGTGTAGATTTTAGTGAGGATATAGTAATCAAAATAATTGAAAAAATGGATTCAAGTTTAGATATTAATTTTATTAATAAGTTTGATGAAGTTGATGAAAATAACAAACCATATTATTCTATTGAATTAAGTGTATCAGGAAACTTAGATAAAATTAAATCTATAGAGTCTGTCTTAAATGACTTGAATTTAAATTATAAGATTGAAAATATGGATATAAAAAATCCTAAAAATGAAAAAGGTAATGATAAAAATTATGTAGATTGTATAATGACATTTAAAGTCATATAAAGTAATAAGATAAAAAATAAATTTATCTATTGATTTTTTATGATAAATTAAAAAGAAATTGGTAAAACGATTATGAATAAATTTAGAAGGATAATAGTTTTATTTCTAGAAAATTATTATTAAAGTATGGAAAATAAAAGTATAAACAGGCAAAATCACAATAATAAATAAGGATGTAAATGAAGGATAAATATTAATATTAAATCAAGTATATGAAACCGTGCTTAAAAAATAGTGAAGGAGTGAAAATAACTTGATAGGTAGAAATGAACTATGTCCTTGTGGTAGTGGAAAGAAGTACAAGAAATGTTGTCTTCAAAAAAATCAATCAATAGAGTTTACAAGAAACAAGATATTATATGCAAAAGGTTTATATGAAAATATGGAAAATAAAATATATGAATATGCGAAATCATCAAGTTTCTATGGGGATAGACAAAAGGCTATACAGCAATTTCATATATCACAAGAGAGCAACTTAAAAATAGACAAATTATATAATACATATTTTATACATGATTATAAAACTATTAATGGAAATACAATTATTGAAAGATTTGCAGATAATAATAAATTAACGTTAAATAAGAGTCAAAGAAATGTACTATTATCTATGATTAAATCTAATATAGGAATATTTAAAATTGAAGATATAAATGCTACAAAAGCTATACTTAGAGATTATTTTACAGATGATAAAATAACAGTAGAATATGTAAATTTAGTAGAAAATCTAAATAAAGATGATAGTATAATATCAAGAATAGTTAATGTGCAAGGTATGAATATATTCGTACAGGATTATGTAAAAGTAACAAAGGAAAATATGAAAATAATACTTGAAAATATTAAGCAATTATATAATAACTACAATAAAAAAGTGAAAAATAAAAAAGAATTTTTATATTATAATAGTGAAATAATTTATAATTTTGCACAACAGATAATATTAAACGATGAATCTTATCTCATAAGTCCAGTAACTTTAGAAAAAACTAAGTTAAAGGAAGAAAGTAAAGAGGAATCAGTTGTGAATATTTATGATATATTAAAAAATAATATAGAAGATAAATATTTAAAACAAGGATTAGATTTATGGAATAAATTTAAAAAATCAAATACATCCATAAAAGGCAGTGAAAATGGATGGGCAGCAGCAGTTGAATATTATATAAAAAAGGATGCGGGAGAAACTATAACTCAAGCTCAAGTATCTCAAAAATATGAAGTAAGTTCTCGAACATTGGGTAAAAGATATAAGGCATTGAAGGTTTCATAAATGGTTTTAGTAAGAAAATACTATTAAATTTTACATTTAATAGTATTTTTTTAATATAAAATATAAAAAGTTATAAAAAAAGGTTTTAATATATTCAAAAGGTGATAAAATAATACATATATAATAGAGAAAGAGGTAAAAATATGAGTCTTAAATTAGGAAATGGAATTGCAGTATCAACTAACTTTATAAAATCAAATCCAGCAGTACCTGTATATAATGGGGAAGAATGTCCAGACAATTTATATGCTGTTATTTATCATATAGAAATAGGATACAATGAAGGTAAAGAACAAAAAGTAAAACAATACATAATAATTGACTATAAAGACTTTGATTTATCTTCAGACGAGAAAAATGAATTATTCGAAGTAGCAAAAAAATATTGTGAAATGAAAGACATACCTCAAGGAGATCAATTAGAAATAACTTTATTAGATAATGATGAAGCTGAGGACTTCCTTGAAAAAGTATTTAATAATATGAGAGTTATAAAAGGTCTTATAACAAAAAGAGACTAATAATATTTATTAATTAAAAATAAATAATATTTATGAAAAATCAAAGGCTTTGGATAGTTCCAAGCTTTTGATTTTTTTTGAGTAAGATATAATATTTTATGTCTAATGATAATTTTTAGTGGTAAATATAATAAGTAAATAAAATTATAGATAGAAGAGGAGAAAAATTATGTTAAGAGTATCTAATATAAAAACAAATATTGATGACGATAAATCAAAGATACTAGAATTAGTTCTTAAAAAGTTAAAAATTAAAGAAAATGAAATAGTAAAGTTTCATATATTTAAAGAATCTATAGATGCAAGAAAAAGAGGAAGAATAGATTTTGTTTATACAGTAGATGTTGAAGTTAAAAATGAAGAAAAACTTCTTAAAAAAGGACTTAAAGATGTGGTTCAAGTAAAACAACCTAACTACATAGGAGTTTCTCATGGAAATAATAAAATAAAACATAGACCTGTTGTAGTAGGAAGTGGTCCAGCAGGATTATTTGCTGCATTACTTTTAGCTCAAAGAGGATATAATCCACTTTTACTTGAAAGAGGTTTAGATGTTGATGAGAGAACAAAGGATATTAATAACTTCTGGACAAATAGAGTATTTAAAAATAATTCAAATGTTCAATTTGGAGAAGGTGGAGCAGGTACTTTCTCTGATGGGAAGCTTACTACAAGAATAAAAGATATTAGATGTAGAAAAGTTCTTGAAGAACTAGTTAATTTTGGTTCACCAGATGAAATACTATATTCTCATAAACCGCATGTGGGAACTGACATTTTAAAAAATGTTGTTAAAAATATAAGAGAAGAAATCAAAAGATTAGGCGGAGAAGTAAGATTCAATGCTCAAGTAACAGATATAGAAGTTGAAAATGAATCTATAAAATCAGTTATAGTAAATTACTCTGAAAGAATAGAGTGTGATAATGTGATTTTTGCTGTAGGACATAGTGCTAGAGATTCTTATGAAATGTTATATAGCAAAGGTGTAAAAATAATTCAAAAACCTTTTGCAATAGGAGCTAGAATAGAACATCCACAAGAATTAATAAATAAATCTCAATACAAAGAATTTTATAATCATCCAAGACTTGGTGCAGCAGATTATAGATTAATAGAGCATACTTCTAATGGAAGAACAGCATATACATTTTGTATGTGTCCAGGAGGAAGTGTCATAGCTTCAGCATCAAATGAATTTGAAGTAGTGACAAATGGTATGAGTGAACATGCTAGGGATAAAGTAAATGCCAATAGTGCGTTCTTAGTAAATGTTACACCAGATGATTTTGGAAGCAATCATCCATTGGCAGGAATTGAATTCCAAAGAAAATATGAAAAATTAGCCTATGAATTAGGTGGTAAAAATTATAATGCACCAATGCAATTAGTAGGAGACTTCTTAAATGATAAGATTACAATTGATATAGGAAAAGTAGAACCTTCTTATAAGCCAGGTGTAACAGGAGCTGATTTAAAAGAATGTTTACCAGAGTTTGTAACAACAACTATGAAGGAAGCTTTAATATCACTTGATAAAAAGCTAAATGGTTTTGCTATGCATGATGCAGTTTTAACTGGAGTTGAAACAAGATCTTCAGCACCCGTTAGAATAGTTAGAGATGAACAAACTCTACAATCTGTAACGACTAAAAATTTATATCCATGTGGAGAAGGTGCTGGTTATGCAGGGGGAATAGTAACAGCAGCTGTAGATGGTATAAAATGTGCTGAAAAAATAATAGAGAAGTATAGTCCAATTGTTAAATAATTTTAACAATAATAGATGAAATAATAAAAAGATTTTACAAGTATTTATGATATAATAACTATGCACTACATCACAAATACATAAAAGATGTAAATAAAAAACATATAACAATCAATAGTTGATGAAACTAAGGAGGAATACAATTGGATATAATCATCGGTATTATGGGTGGACTTGGATTATTTCTATTTGGAATGAATCTAATGGGGGAAGCCCTGGAAAAAGCAGCTGGTAGTAAACTAAAAAAAATTATAGAACTTTTAACTAGTAATATATTTATGGGTGTTCTTGTCGGAACACTAGTAACAGCTGTAATCCAAAGTTCAAGTGCTACAACTGTAATGGTAGTAGGTTTCGTAAATGCAGGAATAATGACTTTACCTCAAGCGGTAGGGGTAATAATGGGTGCTAATATAGGTACAACAGTTACAGCGCAATTAGTATCTATAGATATGAATGGATTAGCGCCTGTAGCGTTAGGAATTGGTATAATACTTTATTTATTTAGTGGTAAACCAAAAACAAAACATATAGCAGAAGTTTTAATTGGATTTGGTATATTGTTTACAGGTATGGATTTTATGAAAGAAGCAGTTCAACCTTTAGCACAATATGAAGGATTTACAAATGCATTACTTACTTTTGGTAAATATCCAATCTTAGGATTATTATTAGGATTTGGAATAACTGCCATAATACAAAGTTCAAGTGCATCAATGGGTATGCTTGTTGTTTTGGCATCACAAGGATTAATACCACTTTCGAGTGCTTTACCAATATTATATGGTCAAAATATAGGAACTTGTGTAACATCTTTATTATCAAGTATAGGTGCTAGTATAAGTGCCAAGAGAGCTGCTCTAATACATTTAATATTTAATATATTAGGAACAGTATTATTCTTATTATTCTTAAACAAAATAGTTGTTACAACAGTAACTAATATAGATCCAGATAATGTGGCAAGACAAATTGCTAACGTTCATACTATATTTAATATAGCATCAACGTTAATATTATTACCATTTAATAAATTAATAATAAAAGTAGCTACTAAACTTGTACCTGACACACATATGGAAGATGATGATGTGAAGGTTGTTAAATTTATAGATGATAGAATGATTGAAACACCTTCAATAGCATTATTAAATGTTGAAAAAGAAACATTAAGAATGGGTGAAAAATCAAGAGAAAGTCTAGATAGTGCTATGAACGGTATTTTTGAAAAATCAGAAAAAGATTTATCTAGCACATTAAAGAAAGAAAAAGTAATAAATGAATTACAAAAAACAATATTAAACTATTTACTTAAATTATCAAAAGCTCCTTTAAATGAAGAATCAAGAGAAATTATAGATTCATTATTTAATACAGTTAATGATATAGAAAGAATAGGGGATCATGCTGAAAACTTAGCTGAATTAGGTCAAAGTAGTATAGATAACGATGTAACATTCTCAGATAATGCAAAAAGTGAACTAAGTGATATATACAATAAAGTTGTATCAACATATACTTATGCATTAGAATCTATGAGAACATCAGATGTTGATCTTGCTTGTAAAGTAATTAAAATGGAAGAACAAGTTGATATTATGGAAAAAACATGTAGATTAAATCATATGAGAAGATTAAATAATAACATATGTAGTATAGATAATGGTATTATTTATTTAGAAATATTAACAAACTTAGAAAGAGTTTCTGACCATGCAGTAAATATTGCTCAACAAGTTATATCACAAAGTGTAAATTCAAAATAATTAATATAAACACCATAGAAATAGTTGATTTCTATGGTGTTTTTTTAGTAACAAACTAAGTCATGAGTTATATAATTAAAGCAAATCTTTAATTTATATAAAATTTATACAATAAAAAATTATTTTGTAATCTAGGCAAACGTATTTTGTGTTATAATTTTATGATATAAAGACTATAAAAAAAGGGAGTAAAAGGATGAAAAAAATTAATTTTAACTATAATAAAGCCTTAGATTTTTTTGCGAAAGAAGAAGTAGATGTTTTACAACCATATGTTGATGTTGCACATGATATGCTTCACAATAAGACTGGTTTAGGAAATGATTTTTTAGGGTGGGTTGATCTTCCTAATAATTATGATAAAGAGGAATTTGCAAGAATAAAAAAAGCAGCTGAGAAGATAAAATCAGATTCAGATGTATTAGTAGTAATAGGTATAGGTGGTTCTTATTTAGGGGCTAGAGCTGCTATAGAATGTTTAGGACATTCATTTAGAAATAATTTAAATAAAGAAGAAAGAAAAACTCCAGAAATATACTTTGCTGGAAATAATATAAGTTCAACTTATTTAATAGATTTATTAGATGTAATAAAAGATAAAGATGTGTCATTAAATGTTATATCAAAATCAGGAACTACTACTGAACCTGCCATAGCTTTTAGAGTATTAAAAGAATTTTTAGAAAATAAATATGGAAAAGACGAAGCTGCAAAAAGAATATATGCAACTACAGATGCTAAAAAGGGTGCTTTAAAACAAGTGTCTGATGAAGAAGGTTATGAAACATTTGTAATACCTGATGATGTAGGAGGAAGATTCTCTGTTTTAACACCAGTTGGCTTATTACCAATAGCTGTTGCAGGAATTGATATAGATGCTATAATGACTGGTGCAAATGATGCTAGAGTAGATTTTAATAATTCTAATTTAGAAGAAAATGATTGTTATCAATATGCAGTAGTTAGAAATATATTACATAAAAAAGGAAAAGATATAGAGTTACTTGTTAACTATGAACCAAGTCTTCACTATTTAAGTGAATGGTGGAAACAGTTATATGGAGAATCAGAAGGAAAAGATCAAAAAGGTTTATTTCCAGCTTCAGTAGATTTCTCAACTGATTTACACTCAATGGGTCAATATGTTCAAGATGGAAAAAGAATTTTATTTGAAACAGTTTTAAATGTTGAAAAACCAAGAAGAGTGCTTAATTTAAAAGAAGAAGCAAATGATTTAGATGGTTTAAATTATTTAAGTGGAAAAACTTTAGATTTTGTAAATGAAAAAGCATTCCAAGGAACTTTACTTGCTCATACAGATGGACAAGTTCCAAACTTATTAATCAATATACCAACATTAGATGAATACAACTTTGGATATTTAGTATACTTCTTCGAGAAAGCTTGTGGAATAAGTGGATACTTATTGGGAGTAAATCCATTTAACCAACCAGGAGTTGAAGCATATAAGAAAAATATGTTTGCTTTACTTGGAAAACCTGGATTTGAAAAAGAAAAAGAAGAACTTGAAAAAAGACTTTAGAAATTAAGGTTTAATTAAGAATAAAATATTATAATGAAATCATCATAAGAGATTTATACTTAATCTAATATGATGATTTCTTTTTTTATTCCAACTGCTTAATGAAGCAACGGATGAAGTCGTTGGCGACATGAGCTAAGCGAATTTTTTATAAGAACAATAAAAATAAGATTATAATAGAGTTATTTTGTTAGGAGGAGAAAAAAATGTCAAGAAAAAAAGGTTTAGGGTTAGTAGTAATTGTAGCTATAATATGTTCAGTATTAAGTTCATTTTTAACTGTAATTGTATTAAATAACAATAACAATTTAACAGCATCAAAAAATAATACATCAGGTACACAAAGTATTAGTATAAATAGAGAAGGAAAAAGTACAAATGTATA
Organism: uncultured Clostridium sp.; assembly: GCA_900557165.1. Lineage (GTDB taxonomy): Bacteria > Bacillota > Clostridia > Peptostreptococcales > Peptostreptococcaceae > Terrisporobacter. The sequence continues at coordinate 16,370 of USRS01000008.1, read as the reverse complement.
TCAAGCTGTAACAGAAAAAGCTATGCCATCAGTTGTTGGTATTACAACTACAACAGTGAGCTCTGGTAATATGTTTTCAATGGCAACTGAAACAGAAGGTGTGGGAACTGGTATAATAGTTGATTCAAATGGATATATACTTACAAACTCACATGTTATTTCCGATGGAAAAGCAAAATCAGTAAATGTATTATTTAAAGATGGTTCAAGTATAGATGGTCATGTACTTTGGTATGATTCACAACTTGATTTAGCTATAGTAAAAGTAAATAAAACAGGACTTACTCCAGCAGAACTGGGAGATAGTGACAAAGTTTCTATAGGTGATATATCAATAGCAATAGGAAATCCACTTGGGTTAGAATTACAAAGAACAGTAACACAAGGTATAATTAGTGGACTAGATAGAACAATAACAACTGAAAATGCAACTATGACAGGACTTATTCAAACTGATGCAAGTATAAACTCTGGTAATAGTGGAGGACCATTATTAAATGAAAGTGGTCAAGTTATAGGTATAAATACAGCAAAAACATCTGAAGGTGAAAGTTTAGGATTTGCTATTCCAATAAATCAAGCAAAATCTATAATACAGTCAGTAATAAAAGATGGTAGTTATGAAAAAGTAACACTTGGAATAAAAGGATATGATGCATCAACTTATGCAGCTTATGCTCAAGCACAAGGTCAACAAGTAACTACTGATGAAGGCGTATATGTCGCTGAAGTAGTATCTGGTTCAGCAGCAGAAAAAGCTGGTATTAAATCAGGTGATATAATAGTTAAAATAGGTGATACAAAACTTACTAGTATGTCAGATTTAACTAAGAGTTTATATACTTATAAATCAGGAAATTCAACTAAGATAGTAGTAAATAGAGATGGAAAAGAAGAAACATTAAATGTGACTTTCTAATAAGAAAATAGTGAGGACTAATCTCCTCGCTATTTTTTATGTTGAGATTTTAGAACTAAATCACTACTATTTATTATATAACTAAAGAAATATATAATTTAAAATTTATTTTTAGCGTTATAAAATATGAATTAGGAGTATTGCTATGGATAAAATAATGATATTTGGGGCAGGTCAAGGAGGAAGGATGATATCAAACTGGATAAGTTCAGACTATCATCTATTAGGTTTTATTGATAATAATTCACTTTTATGGGATACAAAAATAAACAACTTAAAAGTTTATTCACTTCAAGAAGCTGTTAAAATGATACCAGACATTATATTAGTTACAGTTTTAAATAGAGATGGTGCATTAGAAATTAAAAAGCAACTCAAAGAAGAAGGGTATGAGGGAAAAGTTTTTAATATTAATAAATTTAGAGACTACATAGATATAAGACTTTCAACTTTAAGGTTGATTGCACAGGAGATAAATGAAAAATCATTAGATGGACAAGTAGCTGAACTAGGAGTATACAAGGGAAAATTTGCAGCAGAAATGAATAGATTATTTCCAAATAAAGAAATATATCTTTTTGATACCTTTGAAGGATTTTGTAAAGAGGATGTTGAGATAGAAGAAGCTTGTGGATATTCTAGAGCTAAAGAAGGTGATTTTTCAGATACTAGTATTGATTTGGTGAAAAGTAAATTACCATATAAAGATAAGGCTTTATTTTTTAAAGGATATTTTCCAGATAGTATAGAAGAAGCACTACCAAGCTTTTGTTTTGTAAGTATAGATACGGACTTATATAAACCTACATATGTAGGATTAAGTGAATTTTATCCTAAATTAGTTAAAGGTGGAGTAATTATAATACATGATTATAATAGTACTCAATTTCCAGGAGTAAAGAGAGCAGTAAAGAGATTTTGTAAAGAAAATGATGTATATTTATTACCAATATGCGATATGCATGGTTCAGCAGTAATAATAAAATAAAAAAATGCTATATTCTGATGAATATAGCATTTTTATTTATGCTAGTTTGTAGCTTTTGAATTGCAAGATTCGCCTGATGGACATGAAGAACAAGAACTACAACCATTTGATTTCTTAGTAAACATTTTAAATAAAATTACAATTGCAACTACAACTATAACTCCACCAACTATATACTCTATAGAAGCACTATTACTTAAAAATAAGCTAGCAACAGTATTAAATATGAATGCAACAACCCAAGCAAGTAAGAATTGATAAGATAAAGATATCATCATCATTTTATTACCGTACTCTTTTCTCATTGTTGCTAAAGATGCTATACATGGAGTATATAATGCAGAGAATATTAAGAATGAATAAGCAGTCACACCAGTAAATACTGTTGGTAAAACTTGATTTAAGTTTCCGAATAAAACAATCATAGTATTAACAACTATTTCTTTTGCGCCAAGCCCAGAAAGTAGTGCAACTGAAATTCTCCAATCTTTAAATCCTAAAGGAGCAAATATTGGTGTTAATATTTTTCCGAAACATGCTAAGAAACTTTCGTTCATATTTTCTGTGAATCCATGTAAGTTAAATGATGATAAGAACCAAATAACTACTGACATGGCAAACATTACAGTAATAACTCTTATTAAAAATCCTTTTGATTTATTCCAAGTATTTTTTAATAAAGCTGATAAAGTTGGAATTTTGTATTCTGGCAATTCTAATACAAAAGGTTCAACTTCAGTTTTATATACAGTTTTATTTAAAACAAGAGCAACTAATATTGCTACAACTATTCCTAATAAATAAAGAGAAGTAGTTATTAGAGCTTTGTTTTTAGGGAAGAATATTGCTACAAATAAAGCATATATAGGTAATTTTGCCCCACAAGTCATAAGTGGAGAAATTAATGCTGTTATTTTTCTATCCTTTTCACTTTCTAATGTTCTAGTCGCCATGATAGCTGGAGAAGCACATCCAAGACCCATAACCATAGGTATAAATGCTTTACCAGATAATCCAACTTTACTCATTATTTTATCCATTAAGAATGCTGCCCTTGACATATATCCACTATCTTCAAATAATGAGATTCCAAAGAATAAAGTAAATATTAATGGGAAGAATGGTAAAGTACCAGCGATTCCTCCAAGAACACCATCTATTATAAGTGATTTAAACCATTCACTAGAACTTGATAATACTCCATCTAATGGAGTCATTACAAAGTTTTCTATAAGTGCAGTTAATCCTTCTTGAAGAGGTCCACCTACCCAGTCAAAAGTAAACTTAAATAATAAAAGTAAAATTCCTATAAATAATGGATAAGCTAGTATAGGATTTAACATTATATTATCTATACGATCGCTTATAGATTTTTTATTTTCCATAGGAGTTTTACTACAATCAGATATAATTTCTTCTAATTTTTTATAAGTGCTTGTTTCATCTCCGAAATCTATTGAATAATTTACTCTTTGCTTTGAACAATCTTCTATTACTTTTGCTATATTTTCTAAACCAGATTTTTTCTTAGCTATTATAGGTAAAATAGTAACATCTAATTCTTTAGCCAATTTATCGTAATCTGTTTTAATTCCTTTTGCATCAGCTAAGTCAATCATATTTAGTAAAAGTATAATTGGCTTATTATATTTCATAAGTTGAGTAGTTAGGTATAAGTTTCTATCTAAATTTGAAGCATCCACTACATTGACTATAACATCAACATCTTCATTTTCTAAATAAGATTTGGATACTTTTTCTTCATTTGAAAATGTATCCATGGCATATATACCAGGTAAGTCAACTATTTTTATATTGTCATTTAGATAACCTTCTTTTTTTTCAATTGTTACACCAGGCCAGTTACCAACATACTGATTTAAACCTGTTAATAAATTGAATACTGTAGTTTTACCAACATTAGGGTTACCAAATAAAGCTACATTAATCAATTAAACCACCTCGTTGTCTTTTAAAAATATATTTTTTGCATCAGATTTTCTTAAAGCAAGATTTAATCCTCTGAAATTTACTATTATAGGATCTCCTAAAGGAGCAATCTTTTTTATTTCAATTTGAGTATTATTTATACATCCTAAAGCAAGTAATCTTTTTGCTAATCTTTCGTCACCATCTATATTATGAATTATGCCTTTTTGGCCAACTTTTAAGTCGTAAACTGTCATCATTAACACCTCCTAATGAATTTCATTTTCAATTAAATTATAACCATATTGAGATTGAATGTCAATATGATTATAATGGGAAAGTCTGATATTTACTATATAATAAATATATAAAAAAAATTAAAATATAGAGGTTTTAAATTATATATTGTATTATAGTATTAGGTTTATAAAATGGAGATGAAATTATGAAAACTAAAAAGGTGACATTTTTAAGTCTTATGGTGGCATATAGTTTAGTATTATATATAATTGAAACTTATATACCAAACCCCTTAATAGCTATTTTCCCAGGAGCTAAATTAGGACTATCAAATATAATAACACTTGTATCATTATTAATTTTAGGTGTAAGAGATACTTTTATAATATTAACAGTAAGAATTATATTATCATCTATTTTTGCAGGTCCTATGTCTTATTTATTATTTAGCATTGGAGGGGCGTATTTAAGTTTAATATGTATGTACTTATGTAATAAAATAAAAAATTTATCAATAATAGGTGTGAGTATAGTTGGTGCTATAGGTCATAATATAGGTCAACTATTAGTAGCAAGTATGATAGTACAAAATATCAATATGATAGGATATTTACCATTTATGCTTATAGCATCATTAGTTACAGGGATATTTGTAGGATTAGTATCAAAGTATTGCTACTTAAAAATGACAAAAATTTCCAGTAGATTATTGACAAAGAATAACAATTTTTGATAGAATTAAATAAAATACATGTGATAGTGGTGATTTTTATGGAAAAAAGCGAATTAGAAGGTCTGAAAAAAGAGATTGAAGATGTGAGGGAGCTAATCAACACATATATTGAATATCCAGAAATCTTCAAAGATGAGCTAGTTGAATCAAGTCAGAAAATAGATACATTAATAAATGAATATATAAAGTCAAGGAAGTAACCCGCATAATTGTGGGTTTTTTTGTTTTTATTTTATGATTTTAAATAAAAATTATGAGTATACTAAAATATAAGTGAAAATATAAAGGTAAATTTTATTTATTATAACATTGTAATAAAAGGTGATTAAATGTTCGTATCTAAATTAATTCGCAGCATTCTTATTGTTTTAATATCATACTTATTGTTAAAATTTATACAGTTTACTCTAAAAGGTATATTTAAAATAACTAAATTTGATGAGAGATATGAAAATACTCTTTGTAGTGTACTTTGTTCAGTTTCTTATTACATAATGTTAATTTTAGCTATAATACTAATTCTTCGTGAATTTGGTATTGTTGATGCAACAGAATTTGGCTCAATTGTAACAGGTGCGAGCATAGTTGGTATTGTGGCAGGGGTGGCATCTCAAAGTATATTGAAGGATGTTTTTAATGGATTTTTTATTTTATTTGAAAAACAGATTCAAGTTGGTGACTTTATAGTAATAAATGAAGAATTCAGAGGAAGTGTAGAAGAAATTGGTATAAGAAGTGTTAGTTTGAGAGATTGGGATTTAAAACGAATTACTATACCAAATGGTAATATTAATAGCATAAGAAATTATAGTAAAGATGTAATGAGGGTTGTAGTTCATGTGAGGGTATCTTACGAAGAAGACCCTTCAAATGTTTTAAATTCTTTACAAGAAGTATGTGATAGAATGAATGATAAATATAAAGATGATTTTGTAAAACTTAGACCATCTAGTAAAGAAGGGTTTAAAATTTATGGTATAACAGATATAGAAAAGATATCAATAGGAGCTAAATACACTATTACAGGTGTAGTTAGATCAGAAAGATATTTCTATATTTTAAGAGATGCAAAATTACAAATTTTACTTGTATTCAGAAAAAATAATATTAAAATCGGATATCAAACAAATATAAATATAATATCTAATGAAGATAATATAAGTGAAAAATTATAAATAATAATTTCAAATAAAGAATTTAAACATATACTATAATAATAGATATATCATTCTAAGGGGGATAATATGGGGGACATAATAGTAAGAAATCAAGAAGTTATTATAAAACTAATATTAGCAGTAATAGTAGGTGGTTTTACAGGATATGAAAGGGAGAAATCAAATCAATTTGCGGGATTTAGAACTCATATTTTAGTTGCTATTGGATCTTGTATTACATCTATTATAGCTCTTGAATTGTTTACTAAATATAGTAGTATAAGTACAATGGACCCAGCTAGACTACCTGCTCAAGTGTTATCAGGTATAGGTTTTTTAGGAGCAGGAGCTATATTAAAAAACTCAAACGGTATAAGAGGACTTACAACAGCGGCTGGTATATGGACAACAGCTTGTATTGGAATTGCCATAGGATATGGTCAATATGTTGCTGGAATAGTAGCCTGGTTATTAGTAATGGCAACACTATATATACTTAAAAATTTTGATAAGGTAATATCAAAGAGGAGTCAAACTGTACTTAAAGCAACTATAACAAGTTTAGATGTAACGTCAAATATTTTTAATACAATCAAAGCATCTGAAATTGCTATAAAAACATTTCAAATAATAGCAAAATCAGATAATATATGGGAAATAGTATTTTTAATTGAATATGATAAAAAAATAATCTTAGATGAACTTATAATAGAATTAAAAAATATAAATTATGTTATAAATATGGAATATATAAAGTAAAAAATATATGGTTAATATTCCATTTTAGAATATTAAAATAAATTTAAAATCTTGATAAGGAGTGAAAAAATGGAAAGAAGTACAATAGAAAATAAATTTAAATGGACTATAGATGAAATGTATCCAAATGAAGAATCAATTGAAAAAGATATACAAAAAGTAAAAGAATTAATTGAAGAAGTAAAAAAATATAAAGGTATATTAGCAGATAGTGAGGAAAATTTATTTAAAGCTTTAAATATATCAGAAGAAACTTCTAGAATTCTTCAAAACTTATATGTATATACTCACATGAAAAGTCATGAAGATACTAGAATAAACAAAAATCAAGGTAATGCCACAAAAACAGATATGCTATCTACAGAATTATCTATGGCAACTTCTTATATGGTGCCAGAAATAATTGCTATGGATAGTGAAAAATTAGAAAACTACTTAAAAACAGAAAAATTATCTCATTATAAAAAATATGTTGATGATATATTAAGATTAAAGCCACATACTTTAAATGAGAGAGAAGAAGAATTATTAGCAGCTGTAGCAGATTTATCTGGTGTACCTGAAAATGTATATGATATGTTATCTTTTGCTGATTTACAATTCCCAGAAATAGAAGATGAAAATGGTGAAAAAGTTAGAGTAACTCATTCAAATTTCAGTTTATTCTTAAAAAGTAAAGATGCAAGAGTTAGAAAAGATGCATTTGAAGCAATGTATGGTGTTTATGGACAATATAAAAATACTTTTGCATCTACTTTATATGGTGGAATAAAAAGTGAAATATTCTATGCAAAAACAAGAAAATATGAATCTGCACTACAAGGGTCATTATTCCAAGATAATGTAAGTGTAGATGTTTATAATAATTTAATTGATGCAGTCCATGAAAATTTAGATACTTTAAATGACTATATTGATTTAAAGAAAAAATTCTTAGGGTTAGATAAAATAAATATGTATGATTTATATGTTCCATTAACTGAAAGCTTTGATATGGAAATACCTTATGAAAAAGCACAAAAAATCATATTAGAAGCATTAAAACCACTGGGAGAAGAGTATTTAGAAAATGTAAAAAAAGCATTTGCTGAAGGTTGGATAGATGTTTATGGAAATGAAGGGAAACAAGGTGGAGCTTATTCTTGGGGTAGTTATGACTCTAAGTCATACATATTAATGAGTTATAAAGATGATTTAAATTCATTATTTACACTAATACATGAAATGGGTCATTCAATGCATAGTTTCTATTCAAAGAATAATCAACCATACTTATATTCAGGATATAAAATATTTGTAGCGGAAGTAGCATCTACTTTAAATGAATTATTATTAATAAATTACTTATTAAAAAATGCTAAATCAAAAGAAGAAAGAGTTTATTTATTAAATTACTACTTAGAGCAATTTAGAACTACAGTTTACAGACAAACAATGTTTGCTGAATTTGAAAAAATATGTCATGGAAAAGTTGAAGAAGGAGAACCTTTAACAGCTGAAGATTTTAACAATATTTATTATGACTTAAATAAAAAATATTATGGAGAGTCTTGTGAGGTAAATGAAGAAATAGCGTTAGAATGGGCTAGAATACCTCATTTCTATAGCAATTTCTATGTATATAAATATGCTACAGGATTTTCTGCTGCATCTGCTTTAAGTAAACAAATACTTGAAGAAGGGGAAAGTGCAGTATCTAGATATAAAGAATTTTTAAAAAGTGGTGGTTCAGAATTCCCCTTAGATCAACTTAGAAAAGCTGGTATAGATATGGAGAAAAAAGAATCTGTAGATGAAGCACTACATGTATTTAAAGATTTAGTAAAGCAACTAGAAAAAGAATTATAATATAAATTAAAGGAGCTATTTTATAATAAATGGCTCCTTATTTTAATATAAATTTAATGTATTCTTAATACAATCTTAACATTTAAACTTTACTATTGAATTGTAAGATAAAAAATTATAGAACAAAGGAAGGGGATTGTTAGGATGTTTAAAAAGAAAATAGTTACTTTATTATGTGGAGCAGTAATGATAAGTGGTTTAGTGATAGGATGTGATAGTAGTAATTCTTCGGAAAGTAAAACATCAAAAATAACCATATCAGGTTCCACTTCAGTAGGTCCAACAATGGAAGTGTTGGCACAAGAATATGAAAAAAATAATGATGTTAAAATAGAAGTACAACAAGTTGGCTCATCAGCAGGTATAAAAAATACTATAGATGGAACTTCTAATTTAGGAATGTCATCTAGAGATTTAAAATATGAAGAAGCACAAAGTTTAGATGAAACTCAAATTGCTATAGATGGTATAGCAGTTGTCACAAATACAGAAAATAAAGTATCGGACTTAACAATGGATCAAGTTAAAGACATATTTACAGGAAAAATAACTAACTGGAAAGAAGTTGGAGGAGAAGATGCTCAAATAGTTGTAGTATCAAGAGAAGAGGGATCTGGAACTAGAGATGGATTTCAAGAAATTGTAGGATTTGAATCTGATGCTTTAACTAAAGATGCTCAAATATGTGATGGTTCAGGAAATGTTAAATCAACAGTAGAAGGTAATAAAAATTCAATAGGATACATATCATTTGGATATTTAGATAAAACATTAAATGATTTAAAAATAAATGGTGTTAAAGCTAATGATGATAATGTTGTAGCTAATAAATACCCAATTTCTAGACCATTTTTAGTGGTAAATAAAAAGGATTCATTAACTGACGAAGCAAAAGGATTTATTGATTTCATCATGAGTGATGAAGGACAAAATATAGTATCTAAAGAAGGATTTATAAAAGTTCCTACTAAATAATTATATAAAAACTATTTACAAAAAAATTAGATATGATACAATAATATAAAATTAAATGACTCGTATATTTGGCGGTAATATGGTCCGCAAGTTTCTACCTACTAACCATTAATTAGTAGACTACGAGGTATAGTTTAAAGAATTTATATAAATACAAAAGCTTTATTTTAGGTTACTTGTATTTATTTTAGGCTAAATACCTCGATATTTATATCGAGGTATTTTTTATTCTTAAAAATTTTATTAAACTGCTAGAAACTGAGTCATATACACAAAATAAATTTATGGGAGACAGTGTTATGAATTCGTCAAGTATGAAAATGGAAAGTAATTTAAGTTATGGAGTAAATTATAATCCAAAGTTAGTAACAAAAATCCTTTTAGGATTGCAGCATATATTTGCAGCTTTTGGGGGGATAATAGTAGTTCCACTTGTCATATCAAGTGAATTGGGATTTAATGCAGCTATGTCAACAGCAGTAATTAGTGCATCAATATTATCGGCAGGTATAGCTACAATAATTCAAGCGAGAGGTATAGGAAGAGTTGGATCTAAAGTTGCTTGTATAATGGGAACAGACTTTACTTTTGTTTCACCATCTATATCGGTAGGTTCAGTACTTGGGCTACCTGGAATAATTGGAGCAACAATCTTAGGTGCATTTTTTGAAATTATTTTAAGTTATTTTATAAAACCTTTAATGAAGTTGTTTCCACCAATAGTTACAGGAACAGTTGTATGTTTAATAGGGCTTACTTTATTGCCAGTGTCAATGGATTGGGCAGCAGGAGGAAGTGGAGCTACTGATTATGGAAGTTTAATAAATATATCAGTTGCCATGTTTGTAATGATAATTACCTTGTTATTGAATAGATATGGAAAGGGAATGCTTAGTAGTGCATCCATACTTATAGGAATGATTTCTGGATATTTAATTTGTATACCATTAGAAATGGTTGATTTATCATCCATATCACAAGCAAATTTTATAGCCATACCACAAATATTCCAATATGGGGTAGCTTTTAATTTAAAAGCATTAATAGCATTTTTACCAGCTTATTTTGTAACAACAATAGAAACAGTAGGATGTTTAAAAGCAATAGGAGAAGTATCTGAGGTGGATATGGATGATGAGAAAGTTGGTGCAGGAGTATTAGCAGATGGTATAGGCAGTATAATTGGTGGTGCTATGGGAGCATTTCCAAATACATCATTTAGTCAAAATGTAGGTTTAATACCTTTAACAAAGGTAGCAAGTAAGTATGTAGCATCGATGGCAGGAATAATTTTAGTAGTACTTGGCTTATTTCCAAAAGTTGCAGCAATAATAAATACAATACCTTCCCCAGTACTTGGAGGGGTAGGAATAGTAATGTTTGGAACAGTTGCAGCATCAGGAATAAAAACTTTAAGCTCAGTTGAAATAAATGATAGAAATTTACTAATAATAGCAACATCCATAGGACTTGGTTTGGGAGTAACATTCAGACCAGATTTTATATCTCAGTTACCAGAAGGATTACAAATGATATTTGCTTCTGGTATATCGACGGGAACAATAGTTGCACTAGTTTTAAATATAATATTAAGAGAAGATAAGAAGGAAAAAATAGAAGATATAGTTAATGAACAATTAATACTAGAATGTGAGGGAATGTAATGAAAAGTTTAAAAGAGAGAATAGTAAATAACGGTAGGGCTTTAAATGAAACAGTTCTTAAAGTAGATTCATTTTTAAATCATCAAGTTGATGCAAAGTTAATGTATGAAATGGGAACTTATTTTAAAGAATATTTTAAAAATCATGGAATAACTAGAATACTTACAATAGAAAGTTCAGGAATAGCACCAACTGTTATGACAGCTTTACAGATGAATTTACCTATGGTAATTCTTAAAAAACAACAATCAAAAATATTAAATGGAGAAGTTTATCAGACAACAGTACATTCATTTACAAAAGTTATGGATTATGAATTAACTTTATCTAAGAATTATATAAGTTCTGATGATAAAATACTTATAATAGATGACTTTTTAGCCAATGGAGAAGCAGCACTTGGAGCGGCTAGATTAGTGGAAATGGCTGGAGCAAAAGTTGCTGGAATAGGTATAGTTATAGAAAAATCGTTCCAAGTCGGTAGAAAAAAACTAGACGAAAAAGGATATGATGTTTATTCTTTAGCTAGAATATCTAAATTAGGAAAAGACTTAATAGAATTTATAGATTAATAAAAATCGCCTTGAAAGGGCGATTTTTTAATTGTAAGGAAATTATAAATTATTCTATCTGTGGATGATTTATAATTTCCAACTTATTAACTTGAGCAACGGACGAAGTAGTTGGCGACATGAACAAAGTGAATTTTTTGTTTTTACAAAATAAAATAATATATACTTTACATAATATTAACATAATCATAATATACTTTTAACTTTCAAACTTTATTATTAAGTTGAAAAGAATACAAAATGCATAAAGAATAAAAGTACATTAAAGATAATAGATTAAGGGGGGAGTATTTTGATTAATGAACAAATAACAGAAAAAAATGAAATTATATCCAATGATGAACCTAAAATAAGCAAAAGTAATAATAGAAAATACTTAATAGAAAATATAGCAAGTAAAATTTTTATGATAAGCGCATTTATTTCAGTTATAAGTTTATTATTAATCATAGGGTTTGTATTTTACAAAGGATTAACACCATTTTTATTTAAAGGATATTCTTTTATGGATTTTATTATGGGAACAGATTGGCTACCTAATTCAGATAAATTTGGAGTTACATCTATGATAGCAGCTTCTGTTTTAGCTACCTTAGGTTCATTGATTATAGGAGTACCAATAGGGACTTTTACAGCAACCTTTTTAGCAGAAATTGCACCAAAACCAGTGCAAAGAATAATATTACCGGCCGTTGAATTATTATCAGGAATACCATCAGTATTATATGGATTATTTGGATTAGCCTTTATAGTACCAAAAATCCAATCTATTTTAAATTTACCAAAGGGACAAAGTTTACTTGCAGTTATATTAGTTTTAGCAATAATGATGCTACCAACCATAATTTCAGTTTCACAAACAGCCATAAAAGCAGTACCTGCATCATATAAAGAAGGATCTTTAGCTCTAGGAGCATCTACAACAGAAACTATATTTAGAGTAACTTTGCCAGCAGCAAAATCAGGCATACTTGCAGCTGTAGTATTGGGAGTAGGTAGAGCTATAGGAGAAACAATGGCAGTAATATTAGTTGCAGGAAATTCACCAGTAATACCAACTTCAATAGTAGACAGTGTCAGACTTTTAACTACAAATATAGCTCTTGAAATGGGATATGCCTATGGAACACATCAAGAAATGTTATTTGCAACAGGAGTTGTATTATTCATGTTCATCTTAATACTGAATTTAGTATTAAGAAAACTTACAAGCAAGGGGGATAAGTAGTATGAGAAAATTGAAAGATAACATATTAAATTTTTTATTATATACATCCTCTTTTATAACAGTGGGATTATTAGTGTTAATAGTTGGGTTTATATTTGTTAATGGAATAAAGGGAATTAATTTAAATTATATATTTAGTGACTACTCACCATCTGGAGAAGGAGGAGTATTGCCAATGATAGTTAGCACAGTTTATATGGTGCTAATTTCAATAGGAGTAGCAACACCTGTAGGAATTTTATCAGCTATATATCTTCATGAATATGCTAAAAAAGGAAGAATTGTTGAAATTATAAGATTTGCTACAGAATGTTTGGCAGGAATACCATCAATAATATATGGTTTATTTGGAGGAATATTTTTTGTAGTAACTTTAAAACTGCAGTACTCCATACTTTCAGGAGCATTAACTGTAGCTATAATAATTCTTCCAGTAATCATAAGAACTACGGAAGAAGCATTGAAAACTGTACCAAATGAATATAGAGAAGGATCATTGGCAATGGGAGCTACAAAGTTTCAAACTTTATATAAAGTAATTCTACCGAGTGCTTTACCTGGAATATTATCAGGAGTCATATTATCCATAGGTCGTGTTATTGGCGAATCAGCAGCTATTTTATTAACAGCGGGAACTGTAGCGAGTATGCCTTCAAGTATATTTGATAGTGCAAGAACACTTACAGTTCATTCTTATCTTTTGACTAAGGAGATGGGAGATATTAAAGGATCTGCAACTGTAGGAGTTGTTTTAATAATTATAGTATTAATTTTAAATACTACTGCCAAAATGATTGCTAAAAAATTAAGTAAGGGAAATATATAAGGAGAGATTTTTATGAGTATGATGGATAGAATTAAATTAAATGTGAGTAATTTAGATTTATACTATGGAGAAAAGCAAGCTCTCAAAAAAATAAATATGGATATTAAAGCTAATAAGGTAACTGCTTTGATAGGACCGTCAGGATGTGGTAAGTCAACTTTCTTAAGAACTTTAAATAGAATGAATGATTTAATAGACAATGTTAAGATAGAGGGTACTGTAGAAGTAGATGGAGAAGATATTTATAAAAATAGTGATGTTATAAATTTAAGAACAAAAATAGGGATGGTATTTCAAAAACCTAATTTATTTCCCATGAGCATATATGATAATGTTGCTTATGGTCCTAGAATTCATGGAATAAAAGATAAGAAAATTTTAAATAAAATAGTAGAAGAAAGTTTAAAGAGTGCAGCCATATGGGAAGAGGTTAAAGATAGATTAAAAAGTTCAGCTCTTGGATTATCTGGAGGTCAACAACAAAGAGTATGTATAGCAAGAACCATTGCAATGAAGCCAGATGTAATACTAATGGATGAACCTACTTCAGCACTTGATCCAATTTCTACAGCAAAAATTGAAGATTTAATATTTGAGTTGAAAAAAGATTATACCATAATAATAGTTACTCATAATATGCAACAAGCAGCTCGTATATCAGATGATACAGGATTCTTTTTAAATGGCGAATTAATAGAGTATAATAATACTAAAGATATATTTACAGTGCCAGTTGATAAAAGAACAGAGGACTATATAACAGGAAGATTTGGATAGGATTAAATATTATAGAAAGAGGGGAAACAAATAGCTATGACTAACTTAGACTTAAGTATACAATCACTTAAAGAGTACACTTTAAGGATGATTGAAAAATGTGAGGATGCAGTAGATTTATCAATAGAATATACATTAAAAAAAGATATAAGAGGGTTAAAAAAACTTATAAGGCAAGATGATGATATTGATATATTAAGGGAATATATAAGAGATAGGAGTATAGAGCTTATGGCTTTAAAACAACCTTTGGCAAGAGACTTAAGGTATATTTATGCTCTTAGTGATATTTCAACTGAATTAGAAAGAATTGGGGATTATTCAACAAATATTTGTAAGGAAAGCTTAGAAATAGGAGAAGATACATTTATAAAAGAAATGATAGATATACCTGCAATGAAAGAGATTTGTGTAGAAATGTTAAAAAATCTATGGGATGCATTAAAAAATGATGATGCAGAGTTAGCTTTTAATATAGCTCAAAAGGATAATGAAATAGATGAACTATATGAAAAGGTTAGAAAAGATTGTTTGCAAGTTATGCATAGTAATCCAACGAAAAACATAAACCAAGGTGTAAGACTTGTATTTATAGGAAGATATCTAGAAAGAATAGGGGATCATATTACCAATATATGCGAGAAAATTATTTACGCAAAAAATGGAGAGATGATAGAAATAGGATAAAAAAACTGCTTTGGCAGTTTTTTTTATTATATAAACTAGAAATTTATTGAAACACTACCAATATCACTAGTAAATATATTATACTAAGTAAGTACAAATGACATCGGTGGAGGTATGAAATTGAAATGAACAGGCTTATAGGGATGAGAACTTTAAAAACAGGTATAGCAGTTGTTTTAACTTGCATATTAACAGGATTTTTTGTAGATAACTTGTTTTATGCAGCAACAGCTTGTGTTGTAACTATGCAAGACACAATAAAAACATCTTTTAAAATGGGTTCGCAAAGGGTATTTGGGACTTTAATTGGAGGAGCAGTAGGATTTCTTTTATTTTTAGTAATGCCCAAAAATCCTATTTTATGCGGAATAGGTATTATGATAGTTATAAAACTTTGTGAAATTTTTAAACTATCATCATTGGTAGTTTCAAGTGTTACTTTTTTCTCTTTATATTTAGGATATATAAATAGTGCACCACTTGCTTACTCACTACAAAGGATATTTGACACATCTATAGGAGTAATAATGGGGCTTATAATAAATTATGTTATGGCAAGACCCAATTACTATAATAATACTATGAATGAATTTACTAAAATTAAAGAATTATTCAAAGAAAATGTTAGAAATATAGTTATTGATAAAAAGAATTTAAATTCAAATTCAATTGAAATTAAAATAAGAAACTCAGAAGAAATCTATTCAAAGCTTATTGATGAGATAAACTATAGTAAAACAGACTGTAATCTGGATATTGTAGATAAGTCATTAGATTTATGTAGACAAATATATTTTCATATAAAATCCATAGAACTTTTAGAAAAGGAATTATTTTTAACAAAAGAAAATCATAATGAAGTAAAAAAAATATACAATGATGAAGAGAAATTCATTGAGGTTAAAGATAATGAAAGCCCTGTATTTAACTTCCATCTAAATAAAATATTAGAGAAAATGAAAAATTTAGATGAATTAATTGGAACAAATAATTAGAGATATTTTGAATAAAAGTATTATTTTAAGGATACAATGACAGTATAAAATACAATAAAAAGAGTGATTATAG
>USRS01000007.1 GCA_900557165.1 uncultured Clostridium sp. | reverse complement strand
AATATTATTAATAAAACCATGGATATTGATATTGCAATTAAAAATATTTTTGAAATGCTCTTTCTCATAATATCCTCCTAAACATTTACCCTTCCATTTAGTAATTTATAAGAAATCCAAATTGATAATATTCCTACTGATATATAATAAAGGATATGACTTTTTAATAATTGATCTGTATATAATATGCTACATCTAGAAATCAATATGTACATAAATATACATAATATTACATAGAAAATTCCTAGAAATCCTCCTATTTTATTAAATGACTTATGAATCATTATACCTGTAAATAAAATTATTACTAATATTACAGGTCCAAATAAAAGGTACATAACTCTATCAAGAGGATATATCCCTCCTAAAAATCTTATAATGCTCATTGAAAAATTATAATTAATAATATCTATAATGTCATTAATATTAATCCCCGTCATATGTTCAATAAAAAATATCTCTAATATCCACATAATATGTTGTATTACTATAACGCCATAGATAAAAGATACTACTATCATTAACTTAGATAAAAACACATTAAATTTATTGAATGGTAATGTAAATAAAGTATATGCTACCTTTGTTTTGCTAAAAAAATCTTTATACCATATTATAAAAGTGTAATATAAACACCACATAAGTGTTAAAACCATTAAAATCATAGAAAAACCGTATATAGAATAAATCAATTCTCCATTTTTTAAAATTTTATATGATTCCTCAGATTTAATAATTCCTATACCACCTCTTATATTTAAAGTATTGCTAATTTCCTTAATAAGAAAATATAAATAAAAAATAAATAAACTAATATTGCTTAAAGTTAATAAACTTAAGATTGAAAAATAAACTTTTTTTACTCTTTTAAACTCTAAATCATAGAGTGTTAAAATTTTATTCACCCATATATACCTCCCTCATTTTATCTATGATAGACATATGCTCTATTTCTTTTACTTCTTTCACATTAAAATTAAAAGCTACTTTTCCCTCATGTAGTATTATTACTTCTTGTACAATATTTTCAACTTCACAGACCTCATGAGTTGTAATAATAATACTTTGCTTAGGAGATATAAATTCTACCATAACTTTAATAAACCCTTCTCTTTTAAATATATCTATGCCAGAAAAGGGTTCGTCCAATAAAATATATTTTGAATTTTGAGCAAATCCAATAATTATTTTTACTTTTGCTCTATTACCTTTTGATAAATCAGAAACTTTTTTGTCATCTGTGAGGTTAAATATTTTCAACATTTTATAAGCTTTTTCATCATCCCAATTTCTATAAAACACTTTCATAAAATTAAAACTTTCCTTTATGGTAAAGTTTGGAAAATAAGTATCCACATCAGGAACAAAGGATATTTTATTATAAATTTTAGGATGTATTTTTTCTCCATCTATAAGAATTTCTCCTTTATCAATTCTAGTTAATCCTGTTATAGCCTTTAAAATCGTAGATTTACCTACTCCATTTATACCAAATATCCCTGTTATTTTTCCTTCTTTTATATTGAAGGAGACATTTTTTAAAGCATATATTTTGCCATACTTTTTATCCACATTTCTAATTTCTATCATTTAAACTTATTCCCCCTAAAAACCGCTCTTATTTTTTAGTTTTTACCAAATTAATATAACTTATTGGACGATATACTTGTCCTGTTGTAAAATATTTAATTGATCCAGTTTTTATTCCTCCAATTGGATAGGGATTTCGACTTGCTGAATGAATTATCTTTCCTCTCCCCATATACATTACTACATGTCTAGTTGTAAATATGAGATCTCCCGGTTTAATATCTTTTATATCGACTTTATAATCTTTTAATACTTCTTGCTGCTCTATGGTTGAATATCCTATGTTAACTCCCGTGACAGTTTTATATGTCCAATAAGTAAGTCCTGAACAGTCAAAACCTTGTTTACCTATATAATCTTTTTTATCTAAAGGATAATAGCTTTCTCCATAACAGTCAATTAATTCTTTTAATCTTTCTTTTGTTACTATTTCTCCCTTACCTCCCCATGTATATTCTTGACCTACTCTGTCTTTTGCTAAAGATATTACTTCATTTACTACTTTCAAATCCTCTTTACTCATGTTTTTAATTTCATCTTCATATTTTTTATTAATTTCTTCTTTGTATTCTTTTGATATAAATTTATATGAAAATATACTTATAACCCCTATAAACATTATTATTATGATTGTTTTAAAAAATTTTTTTATAATGATTAACTCCCTTCAAATTTAATATAATCAAAATCATATAGTTTTCTAACTTTATTATCATCCTAAAACTATATTAATACAACTTACAAATCTGTAATATTAAATTTCCATACAAAAAAAGTGACTTAAATTAATTAAGTCACCTTTATACATTTATTTATTTGGAACTACTATTTCTCCACTTGTTATTTTTTCTATTTGATCATTAACATAATCTATTACATCTTGTGGAACATTTTTATCAGTTGATGGAGCTAGACCTATACCATCTTCTTTTAATCCAAATACTAATGTTTTTCCACCGTCGAAGTTGCCTTCACTTAAGTCTTTAACTACATTAAATACACCTTCATTAACTTTTTTCATTGCTGAAGTTAATATATTTTCTGGTGCTATATCATTTTGGTCTCTATCAACACCTATAGCAAATTTACCAGTTTCTTTTGCACATTCAAGTACTCCAACACCACTATCTCCTGCACAAGCAAATATTATATCTGCATTGTTATTGTACATTTGACTTGCTATAGATTTTCCTTTAGCTTGATCTGCAAATGAGTTAACATATTGTGATAAAACTTTTGCATCTGGATTAGCAGCTTTTACACCAGCTTCATATCCTATTTGGAATTTCTTTATAACTACATTATCCATTCCACCAACAAATCCTACTGTATTAGTTTTTGTCATTTTACCAGCAACTAAACCTACAACATATCCTGATTGCTCTTCATTGAATGATATACAAACTACATTTTCAGGTGTTTTATCACCATAATCAACGTCAACTATAGCAAATTTTTGATCTGGATAATTTTTTGCCGCTTTTAATAAAGCTGCTTGCATTGGGAATCCTGTTGCAAGGATTAAATCATTCCCTCCATCTACTGCTTGTTCTAAGTTAGTTACGTAGTCAGCTTCTTGTTTTGATTCTATATAACTTGCTTTTATTCCTAAATCTTTCTCTGCTTTTTGAAGTCCTTCCCAAGCACTTTGGTTGAAACTTCCATCAGTTACTCCACCTACACTAGTAACCATTGTAATTTTTAACCCTTTGTCATTTGATGAGTTATTATCTGAACCACATCCAACTACTGATAAGGCTGTCATCATAAGTACTGTTATTAAACATGTAATTTTTTTCAATGTTTTTTATCCTCCCTTGTGATATAATACTTTTCTATTAACTTAACTATAATATCAAATAATCATTATAAGATATTATGGCATATGACATATTTTTTGAAAAAATACGAGGATATAAACATGATAAAAGTAAATGATAAAAGTAAATTAAACTATTATATAAAAAAATTTGCAATTAATGAAATATTCACCGAAAATATAGAAGATAATATGGAACTTCATTATTTTAAAAAGGGATCTCATATATGTACTAAGGGGGAAATTTTAGATTATTTTTATTTTTTTGTAAAAGGTAGAGCTAAAGTATATATATCTACACCTAATGGAAAGTCTCTATTAATTAGATTTTACTCTCCTATTCAAGTAATTGGAGATGTGGAAATAACATGTGATGAGAGTATCGATTGTAATATACAGGCCATAGAAGACTGTATCTGTATAGGAATTCCTCTACATATAATTCATCATGTGTCTACTTATGATCATAAGTTTTTAAGCTTTATATGTAAACATTTAAGTTATAAATTAACTTCCACGTCAGCATCAACATCTTTAAATGTGCTCTATCCTTTGGAAAATAGATTAGCAAGTTATTTACTTGCTCTTTATCCAAATTACTTAAATCCAGAAGATAAAGTTGTTACAGATAATTTTACACAACTAGCAGAACTTCTTGGAGCAGATTATAGGCATTTTCTAAGAATTGTTGATAAACTTTGTTCTAAAAATATTATAAAAAAGGAAAATAGATCTTTAGTTATAGTAAATAGAGAGGAATTAAAAAAATTGGCAGTGGATTTATACAATTAAACTTTAATTTATAAATATATTAATAATATATAATTTCTTTACAATTATAAAAGATGCTTTAAATGAAATATTCCTTTAAAGCATCTTTATTTATAATATAAGTCTTTTTAGTATCCTTTAGTTTCTTGTTTTGTACCTGTAGCTATTGCTATAGATGCAGATGCACCTATTCTAGTTGCACCATTTTCAACCATATTCATGGCATCTTCTCTAGTTCTAACACCACCAGATGCTTTAACTCCCATATCACTTCCTACAGTTTTTCTCATTAATGCTATATCATGTGATGTAGCTCCACCTGTAGAAAATCCAGTTGAAGTTTTTACAAAATCAGCTCCTGCTTCTTTTGATAATTCACAAGCTATTACTTTTTCTTCGTCAGTTAATAAACAAGTTTCGATTATAACTTTTACTAAAGCTTTATCTTTGGCAGCATCAACTACTGCTTTTATATCATTTTTAACATATTCTAAATCTCTATCTTTTAATTTCCCTATATTTATAACCATATCAACTTCAGTTGCGCCATTTTCTATAGTATTTTTTACTTCAAAAGCTTTAACTTCTGATGTAGTAGCTCCTAAAGGGAATCCTATAACTGTACAAACATCAACATCACAACCTTTTAACTCTTCACTTGCTAATTTAACCATTGATGGGTTTACGCAAACTGATGCAAAGTTAAATTCTTTTGCTTCTGCACATAATTTTATTATTTCTGCTTGCGTTGCATCTGCTTTTAATAAAGTATGGTCTATTATATTTGCTAATTCTTTATTGTTCATTTTTTACCTCCCAAGAAATTTAAATAGTAATAGTTTACTCAATACAAAATAATATTACTATAGTTTCAATTAAAATATAATTAATATGAGTAATCGTTTACTCATTTTCCAAATTGATTTTCTCATATTTATTTTTACATGTCAATTATATATTTACAAATTTTTGTTCATATTTACAATAATAATCAACTTTGATATGATAACTTTATAAAAATCGCTCATTTTAGAGGAGAACTTATGAAAAAAAATAAAAAAATTTCTATTAAACAAATAGCTCAGCTCAGTGGAGTTTCTGTAGCTACAGTTTCTAGAGTTATAAATAATAATGGTCGTTTCTCTGAAGAAACCCGCCAGAGAGTTTTAGATACAATAAAAAAATATGATTATACAACAAATATGGCTGCAAAAAGTTTAAGAGTTAGTAAATCAAAAACAATAGGTGTCATAGTACCTGATATAAACAACTTATTTTTTGCTGAACTTGTACTAGAAATAGAAAATTTCTTTTTTGATGAAGGTTATTCTGTTTTTATATGCAATACAGGACAAAATGAAACTAAGGAAAAAGAATATTTCAAAAGCTTAGATTCAAAAATGGTTGATGGTATAATTTGTATCTCAAGTAACCTTGTAAATCCTGCTGATTATGTTAAAAGAAATATTCCTATTGTATATCTTAATAATACTGATATGAAAGAATATTACTCTGTAGAATGCAATCATTATGAAGGTGGTTATTTGGCAGGTAAAGAATTAATAAAAAAAAATTGCAAACGTATAGTTTTGCTTACAAATAATAAAACAGCCTCTTCTGTAAATAGTAAAATTCAAGGATTTAAAGATGCTTTACAAAAATATAATATTCCTACTTATCCTGAACTTATTTTTAGATTAGATGTTAAGGAAGGTATTTTTGAAGATTCATTACACACTATAAATAAAATAATAGAAGATAATATATCCTTTGATGGCATATTTGCCACAAATGATTTAAGAGCCCACGCAGCACTAGTTGCCCTACAAAATCATAATATAAAAATACCAGATGAAGTAAAAATTGTTGGATATGATGGAACTTCTATTTCAAAATATGCAAATCCACCCATATCAACAATTTATCAAGATAAAAAAATTTTAGCTACTAAAACATCAAGTTTATTATTAAATCTTATAAATGAAGAAGGTATTAATTTTGATAAACATACTGTCATTCCAGTAAAACTTATAGAAAGAAAAACTACATAATACTACATAATTAAAAACTCTTTAGCCTAAGATACATTTAGATTAAAGAGTTTTTTATATATTTTTACACAAATCGTTTCCATTTTTGAAAGTTATATAGAAACAACTCTCAATTTTTATTAAGTTTTACTTTTTACTTTACATTGAAATCTCTATGATATATTATATATATATTACGATTAATTAAAGAAAGGACATAAAAAATGGAATTTAATTTAAATATTTATGAAACCATGGCTTTAGTTTCTCTTATATTTTATATGGGTAAATATATCAGAAATAAATTTTCTATACTTTCAAAATACTGCATTCCGCCATCTGTAGTTGGTGGTTTTATATTTGCCATATTAATACTTATATTAAAACTTACAAATATCGCAACGGTTAATTTAGATACAACTTTACAAGAATTATTTATGACAGCATTTTTCACTAGCATAGGATTTACTGCTAGTTTAAAAATATTAAAACAAGGTGGTATAAAGGTTGTTTCATTCCTTGGCCTTGCAGTTTTGCTTGTTATATCACAAAATATAGTAGGTATTTCTTTAGCATCTATGTTTAACTTAGAGCCTTTATTAGGACTTTGTACTGCTTCTATACCTATGATTGGTGGTCACGGAACAGCAGGATCTTTTGGACCATTACTTGAATCAATGGGTGTAAATGGTGCTACAACAGTATCAATTGCATCTGCCACTTTCGGATTAATCATGGGAAGTTTAGTTGGTGGTTTTGTAGCTAGAGGCTTAATTCATAATCACAAAATCAAAACTATTCATGATGAAAATTCAACTATTCCACCAGAAGAAGTTGGAGATTACAATGAAGAAAATACAAATATTTTATCATTAAAAAGATTAATAACAGGATCATCATTCTTATTTATCGCTATGGGATTTGGTTCTATAATTTCAGATTTTATACAAAAAACTGGATTAACATTCCCATCATACATAGGTGCAATGTTAGCTGCTGCTATTATTAGAAATATATATGATTTTACAGGAAAAGAAGTCGTAGAAAAAGAAATAGAAACTTTAGGTTCGCTTAGTTTATCATTCTTTTTAACTATGGCTTTAATGGGACTTAAACTTTGGCAATTATTCGACTTAGCTCTACCTCTTATGGTTATGTTAATTGCTCAAGTTTTATTAGTAGGTTTATTTGCTTATATAGTTACTTACAGAGTAATGGGTAAAAATTATGAAGCAGTCGTTTTTGCTTCTGCAACTTGCGGTTTTGGTATGGGGGCTACACCTAATGCCATCGCAAATATGGATGAGTTAACAAATAGATACGGCTTTGTTCATACTCCATATTTTGTAGTACCAATAGTAGGATGCTTATTTATCGACTTTGTTAATTCAGCAATAATAACAATGTTTATAAACTTTATAAGTTAATTAAAAAATAAGTTGTGTCAATTGACACAACTTATTTTTTTATCTATCTTTTGTTTCTTTTCTTTCCCTTTGAACTAGAGCTTCTATTATCTCTAGAATTACTTTTATTATTTCTTCTATCAGTGTTTTTATTATTTTTACCACCTCTAGAATTTCTATCATTCGATTTATTATGTTTTTTATTTTTATCAAACTGTCTGTTTAATGAACCTCTAGCATCTTTTGGTTTGATTAAACATTTTGGGCCAAATCCTATTAAGTCTTCTCTACCTGCTTCAACTAATGCAGCATGAACTAAATCATAATTTCTTGGTGCAGAATATTGAAGTAAAGCTCTTTGCATTGCTTTTTCACCTTTAGATTTTGGCACATAAACTTCTTTCATAGTTCTTGGATCTATTCCTGTATAGAACATTGTAGTTGACAGCGTTCCTGGTGTTGGATAGAAATCTTGAACTTGTTCTGGTTGATATTTAATATCTCTTAAATATTCAGCAAGCTCTATAGCACTATTTAATGTAGAACCTGGATGTGAAGACATTAAGTATGGTATTAAGTATTGTTTTAATCCCATTTGTTCATTCATAGCAAAGAATTTTTGTCTAAATCTATCATAAGTATCTCCAGCTGGCTTTTGCATATAGTAAAGAACTTCTTCTGCTACATGTTCTGGAGCAACTTTTAGCTGACCACTTACATGATGTTTTATTAATTCTTTCATGAATGTGTTATCTTTATCAGCCATTACATAGTCATATCTTATACCAGAACGCACGAATGCTTTCTTAACACCTGGTATTTGTCTTACTTTTCTAAGAAGACTCACATAATCTTTATGATCTACATTTAAATTTTTACAAGGATTAGGATCTAGACATTGTCTGTTTTTACATCCACCTTTTCCTTCTGTTATTTGTTTTTTACAAGCTTCTTGTCTAAAGTTGGCAGTAGGTCCACCAACATCATGTATATATCCTTTGAAATCTGGTAAATGAGTTATTTCCTTAGCTTCCTCTAGTATAGAGTCATGACTTCTACTTTGTACAGCTCTACCTTGGTGGAAAGTTATAGCACAGAATGAACAACTTCCAAAACATCCTCTAGAACTTACTATTGAGAATTTAACTTCATTTAAAGCTGGTATTCCGCCCTTAGCTTCATATGATGGATGATAATTTTTAGTATATGGAAGAGCATATACTTCATCTAATTCTTCTCTATTTAGTGGTGGCTCTGGCTTATTTTGAACCATAAATTTATTTCCATGAGGTTGAACTACAGCCTTTCCTCTAAATGGATCTTGCTCTGCTTCTTGTATTTTAAAAGCTTCAGCAAATTTAATTTTATCTTTTTTTATTTCTTCAAATGAAGGAGTTAATACATAATCTACATAAACTTCATCTAGACTATCTGCCATATAACAAGTTCCATCTATGAAACTTATATACTTAGGATCAAATCCATCATTTATGGCATCTGCAACTTTAACTATTTGTCTTTCACTCATTCCGTAAACTAATAAGTCTGCTCCACTATCTACTAATATAGATTTTCTTACTTGATCACTCCAATAATCATAATGAGCAAATCTTCTAAGAGATGCTTCTATTCCTCCTATTACTAGTGGAATATCTCCGTAAGCTTCTCTTATTCTATTGCAATAAACTATTGTAGCTCTATCTGGTCTATGACCCATTTCTCCACCTGGAGAATAAAGATCTTTTTCTCTTTGTCTTTTGCTAACAGAATAATGATTTACCATTGGGTCCATATTTCCTCCATTAACTAAGAACCCTAGTCTTGGTCTTCCAAGTTTCATAAAATCTTCAGTTGTTTTCCAGTTAGGTTGAGCAATTATTCCTACTTTATATCCAGCATGCTCTAATACCCTAGATATAATTGCTGTCCCAAAACTATGATGGTCAACATAAGCATCGCCTGTAACAAGTACAAAGTCACACTCTTCCCATCCTCTTTCTATCATATCTTCTCTACAAATTGGTAAAAATTTATTTTCCATTTTATCACCTGCTCAATCTATATTTAAAATTCACTTTGTTCATATCACCAACGATATATCCTCGTTTACACATCGTATAAATCCGTTGCTCAAAATTTATTGTTCAAAATTCACGCTATTCAAGATTTTTATTTACTCATCTTTAATTATTAACTCTGATTAATTATTATATCACAAGATTAATAATATTTTTAAAGTAATTAATTTTTATCTTATATTTCGTCATATTTCTTTATGTTAAATTTGTATGTTTTTGTTAATTTATTTTAATCAACTCAATATATTCTTAACTCAACTTTATATCAAAACAATACTATAATTTACCAAATAAAAATTTTATATTTTTATAAGGGGGGAGATTTTAATTTTATGGAAAACATAGTCAGTAGTTTGAACTCTATAGTTTGGAGCTATGCACTTGTATAGACTTGTCTTGGTGTAGGTATTTACTTTAGCTTAAGAACTAGATTTTCTCAATTAAGAAATATCAAGGAAATGGTTGCCTTATTATTTGGTGGCCAAAAGTATGACAAAGGTATCTCATACTGCCAAACAAGGTTTTGTTCAAGCATTCTCAGTTTATGTAGATACTTTATTTGTCTGTTCAGCAACTGGTTTTATGATTATGATGACAGGTTCTTATAATACTTATTATGAGGGTAGTGAAAAAGTTATAGTAGAAAATCTATCTAAATTAGGCATTCCTGATATAGGCCCTGCTTATACCCAACATGCCGTTGATACATTAATTCCTGGATTTGGGTCTGCCTTTGTAGCTGTAGCACTTTTCTTATTTGCTTTTACTACTTGAATGGCTTACTACTATATCGCTGAAGTAAACTTAACTTATTTAGTAAAGAAATTTAATAAAGGAAATAGTAGTGAAACTGCAACAAATATTTTAAGATTTGTTATATTATTTATGACAGCTTATGGATGTATAAAAAGTGCTGCTCTTGCATGGGCAATGGGGGACCTTGGTGTAGGACTTATGGCATGGCTAAATTTAATAGCTATAGCGCTTTTATCTAATATAGTTATAAAATGTTTTAAAGATTATGAAAGACAGATGAAACTTGGAATTCCTAGAGATGAAATAACTTTTGACCCAACGCCTCTTGGAATAAAGAATGCTACATTCTGGGAAGATAGAGTTGCAAATAGTCAAAATAAATAATTTTATTAATTTGTAAATTATCTATAATTTGATAATACCTAATAATAAACCCCTAAAAAATAATGTACTAAAAAAGAGCTAAGGAGGCTTAGCTCTTTTTTTGTTGAAAAATAAACTTAGGGTCTTTTAAATGAACATGGTAGATTTACAACACATTTCCCACAAACTTCACTTCCTCCTCTAGGTTTACCTTTTTCATATTTTTTATTCCCATATAAATTTTCATATCTATTAAAATTAGTATGACAAGTCTCATAGCATTTAAATCTATCAAATTTTTCTAAACTTAAAGCACCACTTGGACAATGCTTTACACATACTCCACAACTTTTACCCCTTTTATACAAACAATTTTCTTCTTTTAAAGGTTTATCGGCTTCTACTGGTAAATTAGTGACTATAGTAAAGTATCTGCCACAACAACCTTCCTCTGTAATTAACATATTATTAATGCCAAAAGTACCTAACCCTGCAACTTTTGCTATATGTCTATGGGACCACTTACTTTTCAATATATTATTATCAAAATTTCCAGCTTCTTTACATACAGCTGCCCTATAACCCATTTCTTCTATTTTTTTAATTATATATTCATTTATTTTTGGAAACATTTCATTAGTTTCTTGGTATGCCAAAGTCCATTTTTCCGATGCAAATTCTCCTTTTATATTAGAATCTGCTATATCTTTTGTAAAAGGAACAAAATATGCAATGATTACTGTAGCATCTTCTAAAATATCCTTTGGCATTAAATGTCCTTCATAAGTATACTCTCTTATATTTTTAATTTCTTCACTATTAACATCTGCAAATCCCACTAAAGGTTCTCTCCAAGTAGTGGAAATACTCTCTTGCTTTTCATATTCTTTAACAAAGTCTTTTATATATTTTTTTATTAAGTCTTTCATAAAACCCCCACCTATTCTTAAAATTAAAAAAGCACCTTTTACAAAGATGCTTTAATTTATGATTGTTATTTTTCTTTTTTCTGAATCCAAAGATTAGCTAATATTATAATCAGCAAAGCAACACTTGCAACCCTTATAATAGTTTGTACCATATAATTCCCCCCAATTATAATATATTTATCTTTTAATTAAATTATATACTTGTTTTACTTATTTATCATTTATTTTAAATATATATACTCATACTCACACCTATTACAATTATTGTTGTTACAACTATTGGAATCAATACAGATGTTACAAATATATCCTTGTATGACTCTTTGTGAGTAAGACCACAAATTGCAAGAGTTGTAATAACTGCTCCATTATGTGGCAATGTATCCAAACCTCCACAAGCTAGAGAAGCTACTCTATGTAAAATCTCTGGTGAAATATTTAAAGCACTTGCCATTTGCATATAAGTAGGTGCTAAGGCATCTAAAGTAATTGTTAATCCCCCAGAAGCCGATGCTGTAAGCCCGCAAATTAAATTTACAGATAAAGCCTCTGAAATTATAGGATTTGATGAAATATTAAATACAAAATTTTGAATTACTGAAAAAATAGCCAACGATTTAATTACACTACCATATCCAACTATGGCCGATGAATTTAATAAAGGTCTAAAAGAATTACTCACCCCCTCATCTAAAACACTTTTTATATTTTTAATTTTTTTAAAATTAGTAATAACTAAAAATAAATCTGCTATAACAATTGAAATTATAACACTCCATGTTCCAGACACATTTCCTAATGTTGTATTAAACTTTTCTAAATAAGTTCCATCGACAGAAGGATAATATATTTTTGAGAAAAATAAATTGGATGCAAATATAATTAAAATAGGTAAAATTGCCACAAGTATATTGGGTAATTTTTCTTCAGTTAATTTTTCATTTTCTATATAATCTCCATATCCTTCATTATTATTTCTAGCTTTTTTAGCTTCTCTACTTAAATAAATCATTCCTAATCCTAACATTAATAAACTGGCAATTATACCAAGTAAAGGTGCTGCAAAAGTATCTGTTCCAAAGTATTTCATGGGAATAACATTTTGAATTTCTGGTGATCCTGGAGCTGCTGTCATGGTAAAAGTAAATGAACCTAAGGCAATACATCCAGGTATAAGTCTTTTTGGAATATCTGCTTCTTTAAATAAAATCCTCGCTATGGGATATGATATAAAAGCAACTACAAATAAAGAAACTCCTCCATATGTAAGTAATGCTCCTGATAAAACTATGGATAATATAGCCTTATCGCTACCTAATTTTTTTGTTATAAAGTGAGAAATAGATTTTGCATAATTTGCTTTTTCCATCAATATGGCAAATATAGCTCCCGTCATAAATAATGGGAAATAATTTTTTATAAAATTTGAAAAGCCTGACATGTATACTTCTGTATAAGAAGCCATTAGGTGGCTGTCAAAACCAGTAGTTACTATAAGTGTTAATAGCGCTACTATTGGTGCTGTGATTATTGTTGAATATCCTTTATATGCTAAAAACATAATAAGTCCAAGTGATAAAATTAATCCTATGATGCTAAACATATTCTGTTATGTATTGTATTTACAATACTTCTCCTTTCAATTTTATAACTTATAAATTCCCGCTTTTTAATATTTTTAAACTTAATTTAAATAAAAATTCCATTGTTAATAAAATTAAAAGGTCATATAAAACTATTTTCAGTTTTATATGACCTTTCTAATAATTTAATTTAATTCATGTAAAAATAATCCACATCTTACTTTTGGTTCAAACCAAGTAGATTTTGCTGGCATAATTTCATTGGCATCTGCAACTGAAATTAGCTCATTTATGTGTGTTGGATACATCAAAAATCCAACTTTCATATCTTCTTTGACTCTTCTTTCGATTTCTTTCGCACCTCTAATTCCCCCAATAAAATCAATTCTTTTATCAGTTCTTGGA
This sequence comes from uncultured Clostridium sp., assembly GCA_900557165.1. Taxonomy (GTDB): domain Bacteria; phylum Bacillota; class Clostridia; order Peptostreptococcales; family Peptostreptococcaceae; genus Terrisporobacter. Next base: position 32,456 of record USRS01000007.1, on the reverse strand, counting down.
TTTTTTATTCCAAGTATTTCATCTAAAATATATTGTTGTAATATTGAAATATCTAAAGTTTCTACAACATCTTTTTTATCTAAGTACTCTTTCCCAAATTCTATTTCATACCATTTATCATTTAAAAACATACCCATATGACCTTTTTTATCAGGTTTATAGTTTTCTTTCACTTCTCTCAATATAAATTTTTCTTTTATTTTATTTAAAAATTCTTCTTCTGTTAAATTGTTTAAATCTTTTACAACCCTGTTATAATCCATAACTTTTAAATTTGTATCTGGTGATATCATGGCGATATAATAATTAAACTCTTCTTCTCCAGTGTAATTTGGATTTTTTCTTCTTTCTTCTAACGCTATATTTTCTGCTGCTGCACATCTATGATGTCCATCTGCTATATATAAATTCCCTACCTTTTTAAATTCATTTATTAAATTATTTATATCTCTTTCTTTTTCAACTTTCCAAACTGTATGAGTTACACCATCATCAGTTTTGAAATCATATATAGGATTCATAAAATAAACATAATAGTCCATAATCTTATCTATTTCTTCATTATCTTTATAAGTTAAAAGTACAGTTCCTGTATTTGCATTACAATATTTAATATGATTAGTTCTGTCTAATTCTTTATCTGGTTTAGTGTACTCATGTTTTTTTACTACTCCATTTAAATTATCATCTACTGCTACACAAGCAACTATACCAATTTGTGCTCTATCATTTACAATTTCTCTATAAATATAAATTGCATCTTCTTTATCTTTAACAAATATATTTTCTTTTTTAAACTTATCTAAATTTTCTTTAGCCTTTACATAAACTTGTTCATCATGCTCATTTATTTTATCATCTAAGTCTATTTCTGCTCTATCTATGTGTAAATATGAATATTTATTCCCCTTTGCTATTTTTTTAGCTTCCTCTCTATTCATAACATCATAAGGTAGTTCTGCCACCATTTTTACATATTCATTTGCAGGTCTTACTGCTTTAAAAGGTTTTATTATTGCCATTTCTTTTTCCTCCCAAATATTATAATCACTCTAATTTTTTTATTTTAAATATTTTTACTTATTGCGCTATTTGCATATCATTATCAATTATTTCATTTTCTAATAAAAAGTTATATATTATCTTAACTATTTCTCTACCTATTCTTTCTTGAGCTTCAACTGTAGATGCTCCTAAATGAGGTGTTGGTGATACCATTGGATGATTTACAAGTTCCAAGTTTACATTAGGCTCTTTTTCATAAACATCTAATGCTGCTGCTTCAACTTTGCCACTATCAAGTGCTTTGATTAAAGCTTTTTCACAAACTAGTCCACCTCTTGCATGATTTATAAAGTAAACTCTATCTTTCATCATATTAAACTCTTTTGTGCCTATTAAATATCCTTGACCTCTTTCTAAAGGTATATGAATAGTTATAAAATCAGCATTTTTTAATACTTCCTCAAAGGTACAAAACTTATAATTTTCATAACCATCTATTTTTCCAAGTATATCGTAGTAAATCACATTCATACCTAAGTTATAAGCCATATTTGCTACAGTTTTTCCTATTCTTCCAAGACCTATAATTCCTAAAGTTTTGCCAAATATTTCAGTTCCCACATATTGTTTTTTATTCCACTGACCATCCCTCATTGTTACATTTGCAATATTTATAAATCTTGATAAAGTTATTATTTGACCAATTGTAAGTTCTGCCACAGATCTTGTACTTGCATTAGGTGTATTTAATACTTTTATTCCCTTCTCATTTGCATATTTTACATCTATATTATCAAGTCCAACTCCACTTCTAATTATTAACTTTAAAGTATTACCTTCACAGGCTTTATCTATAATTTCTTTAGTTATAACATTTTTTGAACGTATAACTACAATATCTTTATCTTTTAATTTTTCTCCAAGTTCCATCCCATCATAAAATTTATGTTCAACATCTATATTAAATTTTCTCAATCTATCAATAGCATTTTTATTCATTCCATCAGTTACTAATACCTTACACATATTACCTACCTCCAAATAATATCAAGAATTTTCTTAATATTCAAAATTATATTTTTATATTAAAATTTTGTACAACAAATAATACAAATTAAATTATTAATATTAAAATCCTAAAATTTCATCAATATTAACTAGTAATTCATTTACATCTTGCACTGTATAGTCACCCATATGAGAAATTCTAAATGTTTTCTCCTTAAGGTCTCCATATCCATTGGCTATTAAAAAGCCTCTTTCTTGTAATTTTTTATTGAGATTAGATACACTGATTCCTTGTGTATTTTTGATAACGGTAAGGGTATTAGACAAATAATTTACATCGGTAAAAATTTGGAAGTGTTCCTGTGCCCAGTTTCTAACTAGATTTGCCATATCTTCATGGCGTTTAAATCTGTTTTCTAGGCCTTCTTTTAAGATTTTTTCAAGTTGGAAATTTAACGCGAACATATGTGAAAGGGAAGGTGTTGAAGGGTATTGATAATTTTTATTTTTTATATACTCATATATAGCGAGTAAATCAAAATAATAACCCCGATTAGGTACTTTTTTAGCTCTCTCTATAGCTTTTTGTGAGAAAGTACAAAGAGACATTCCTGGTGGTAATCCTAAAGCTTTTTGAACTGAGGTTAAACAAATATCTATATTTGACTTATCTACCTCTATTTTCATTCCACCTGCTGAACTAACTGTATCTACACAATATATAATATCATCATACTTTTTAATCACTTCTCCAATTTCTTTTATTGGATTAGCAATTCCAGTTGAGGTCTCATTATGAGTTACCATGATTGTATCATATTTATTCGTAGACAATACCTTATCAACCATTTCTGGCTCAATAGCTTTTCCTAATTCAACTTTAAATAAGTCCGCTGGAACACCGTTTGATATACCCATTTGATACCATCTATCACCAAATGAACCACAGGATAGTACTGCTGCTCTCTTTAATGTACAGGATCGAATGGAGCCTTCCATTAGGCCGCTACCGGAGGATGTTGATAATAATATATTATTTTTTGTATAGAATAGTTTTTGAAGTTTTTTAGTTATATCTTCTTGTAATTTTGATGCGTCTTCTCCTCTATGACTAATAACTTGTGTAGACATTTTTTCTAATACATCTTCACTTACATCTATTGGTCCTGGTACGAATAATTTTTTACTCATAAATTTACCTCCTTTCTGATTATTTGAATTAATTATTATTATAACCAAATTTAAATATTTATACTATTTTTTTATTTGTTATAACTTTTTTAATTAATATTTATACTATGCAATTTAACATTATTTGTCAACAAAAATTTGTATTTTTTATTTTTAACAATATAAAATAGCTATATAAAATAATCATTATATGAAATATTACTTTATAGTTTAATATTTTTCTTTTGTATTTTTTTATTTATAAATTTAGATAATAAGTCGTAAATCACACTAACAATAGGCATTCCCAGTATCATTCCAATAATACCAAATAAATTTCCTCCAACAACTATAGCAAGTAATATCCAAAGAGGAGAAAGTCCCAAGGAATTTCCCACAACAAAGGGATAAACGAACTTTCCATCCAATTGCTGTATAGTAAAAACTAATACTAAAAATAATAAAACAGATGTGGGCTCTACCATAAGAATTATAAAAGCTGATATAGCAATTCCAACATATGTACCAAATATAGGTATAAAGTTTAATAGGGGAATCATTATGCTTACCAATAGTGCAAATGGTATATTAACTAAGGAAAAAATTATAAAAAATACAACTCCTAATATTAAGCCATCTATGGATTGTCCTAATATAAATCTAGAGAATTTATTATTTGTAAGTTGTAAAACATATATTATTTTTTCACATTTTTCATTACTTAACAAAGCATATATAAATTTTTTAAATTGTAAAATTAATTTTTCTTTGCTAAGTAAAATATACATGGCTATTACAATTCCTAAAAACAAATTTACAAAAAAATTAGTAATACCTATAGTGAAGTTTAATAAATTTGAAATAAACATATTTATAAGATTTTGAATTTGAGTTAATGATTTTTGTATAATTGATTCAACATCTATAACAGACTCATCTAATAGATGAAAATTATTTAATTTCGTCATTATTTCATTTTGAAGAGCACTTATATAACTTGGTATATTATTTGTTAAAGAAACTAGACTATCAGCCACATGAGGTACTATATAACTAATAAATATCCACAATAAAATTCCAACTATTATTAATGTGTATACTAGGGATATAATCCTAGACATTTTTAATAATTTTTCATTCTTTTCACATAGTGGCTTAACTACTTTTTCCTCAATTAATTTCATAGGTAAATTTATTAAAAAAGCAATAACGCCTCCTATTATAAAAGGTTTAAATGCTGTTATTATCTTACTTATTACACTTGGTATTAATGTTGGTTTTAATATAAATAAAAGAAAAACCATTATGTATGTAGATATTATAAGTTGATTTTTTAATTTTAAATCTCTTAATCTATTCATAGCTACCTCCAGAAGAATTTCTATTCTTTATTATTTATGTTTTACAAATTTAAGTTTTATTATCTATTTTTTTATAATATAAATTGTATCTCTCTTTAAAGTAAATTTGTAAACTTATTTATATTAAAATATATTTTTTAATACAAAATGGGTGGTAACATTTCTGTTACCACCCATTTGTATGATAATTTTTATTTTTCTTCATTATCAATAGTTTTATCTAATAGAATGTTTCCTTCATTTTTTTGAAGTTCATCTTCTATACGTTTTTGTTGTTCTATTGCTCTTTTTTCTTCTTCTTGAGCTTTTTGTACTTCAATTCTTTCAGCTTCTTTTTTAGCTTCTTCTTTTGCATCATGTTCTTCTTTTACTTCATCTACAGATTTGCCGTTTAATATTTCCATAAACTCTTCACCTGTAATAGTTTCTTTTTCTAATAAGAATTCAGAAAGCTCGTGTAATTTATCAATATTTTCTTCAAGTATTTTTCTTGCTTTATCATGAGCAGATTTTATTATATTTAAAACTTCTTTATCAATCTTCGCTGATGCTTCTGGTGAGCACATTAATGATGTGTCTCCACCTAAATATTGATTTGTTACAGTTTCTAGTGCCATCATATCAAATTCTTCACTCATACCATAACGAGTAACCATAGCTCTAGCTATTCTTGTAGCTTGTTCTATATCATTTGATGCTCCTGTTGTGAAAGAATTAAAGATAATTTCTTCCGCAGCACGACCACCTGTAAATGTTGCTATTTTATTGAAAGCTTCTTCCTTAGACATAAGTACTCTTTCGCCTTCTTCAACTTGCATAGTATATCCAAGTGCTCCAGATGTACGAGGGATAATCGTAATCTTATGCACTGGTGCAGACTCAGTTTGCTTAGCTGCAACTAATGCATGTCCTATTTCATGATAAGCTACTATTTTCTTTTCTCTTGGAGAAATTACAGCAGCTTTTCTTTGGTATCCTGCTATTATTACTTCTACAGATTCTTCTAAATCAGCTTGAGTAGCCTTATGTCTACCAAGTCTAACTGCTCTTAGAGCTGCTTCATTTACTATATTGGCAAGTTCTGCACCACTAGCTCCAGCAGTTGCTCTTGCTATTCCGTTAAAATCAACATCTTCATCCATTTTAACTTTTTTAGCATGAACTTTTAATATGTCTTCACGACCTTTTAAATCAGGTAGTTCTACTGGAACTCTTCTATCAAAACGACCCGGTCTAAGTAAGGCTTTATCTAGAGATTCTGGTCTATTAGTCGCTGCAAGTATTACAACACCTTTTTTACCATCGAATCCATCCATTTCTGTTAGTAATTGGTTAAGAGTTTGTTCTCTCTCATCATTACCACCCATTCCGCCTCCATCACGTTTTTTACCTATAGTATCTATTTCGTCTATAAATACAATACATGGAGCTTTTTCTTGGGCTTGTTTAAATAGATCTCTAACTTTTGCAGCACCCATACCAACAAACATTTCCACAAACTCAGATCCTGATATTGAGAAAAATGGTACTTTTGCTTCTCCTGCAACAGCTTTAGCAAGTAAAGTTTTACCTGTACCTGGAGGTCCTACAAGTAGGGCACCTTTTGGCATTGATGCACCTATTTCTTCATACTTTTTAGGATTATGTAGGAAATCAACAATTTCAGTTAAAGATTCTTTAGCTTCATCTTGCCCTGCCACATCTGCAAAAGTTTTACCTGTTTGAGCTTCTACATAAACTTTGGCGTTACTTTTACCAAACTGCATCATATTTCCTCTGCCACCTATTCTATTGCCCATTTTCTTCATCATAAAGTTAAATACGGCTATCATTAAAATAGTTGGTAATATCCAATATAATATAAAGTCTGTAATCGGTGAGTCATCTTGAGGTATTTCTTGACTAAACTCAACACCTGCTTTGTATAAACGATTTACTAACTCTGGGTCATTAACTTGTCCAGTTATATAAACTTTATTTTTATCACCCTTTGTATTAAAAGTTATTTGTTTTGAATTTTCAATATCTACTTGGTTTACCTTTCCTTCATCAACCATTGTAAGGAATGTTCCGTAGTCTACTTCTTGTACTTTGCCACTCATATTATATAAAGCTGGGAAAATAAAAGAATTAAGCACTACTAGTAAAAGAAGTATTATCCCATAATAATATAACCATGATTTTTTGTGAGGTTTTTTTTCTTTCATAAGATATCTCCTAAATAATTATTCTATATTTGTTACTACATATACTCATCATATATATTATTAACATTAAATATAATGTTATAAGATGACTTATATAAAATAGTAAAATTTATACAGTATTTTGTCAATGTTTATGATACTATATTTTTATATTTATTTATTTGATTTTGTGTATTTTTAATATTTTTTATAATTAATATTATATAGTATTATTATGAATTTTTCATGAACTATTAATATACAATTCATTGGGAGGAATTTTATGTTAGACTTTACTAAAGAATTTAAAGAAGTAAAAATAATACCTGCTGTATTTTGGTATATTTTCACCTTATTTATAGTTGTTGTCATAGCTTCTATTAAAGGCATTTTAACTGGAGATATGGATTTATTAGATAATGAAAATTTATTATCTTTAATATCTACAACTTTATTTATTATCATACTCTTGTATAAATTTAGAGTTAATAAAGATAAATTATTATTAATGATTAAAGATTATCTTGAGAAAATAAACATTAAAGAAATATTTGGTGTTGTTGCTACTCAAATATGTCTTTCCATGGGTATTAGTTTATTGTTAATAGGTATAGTTTATTTTTTATTTCCTGATATACTAAATAAACTTCTATCTGAATCATCTGTAGCTGAAGCTTCAAGTTATGGTGGTTTATTTATTGCTATGATAATTACTGTAATAGGCGCTCCTCTTATGGAAGAATTACTGTTTAGGGCAATTATATTTAAGAGAATTAGTAAAAAATTCAATATTTATATTGGAATGATAATTTCATCTTTAATTTTTGGATTATTACATATAGAGTTGGCTATTATTGGTGCTTTTATATTTGGTATTGCTTGTTGTATTTTATATATAAAGTATAAAAATATACTAATTCCTATGACAGTACATTTTTTCAATAACTTATTAGCTTTTTTACCACAATTAGATTTAAATGCTACAACAGATACATCACCTATGACTAATAATGATGCCATATCTTCCATAATGTTTGGATCTATCTTACTTTTAATTGGTTTGTCTTTTTTCATAAGATTTATAATTAATAATAAAAAATATCTTAAAAGTGGTTTTTCTCCAAAACTCTCTCAAGATAATATATATTTAAATTAGAATTATTTAAACTTCATTTGTATAAACAAGTGAAGTTTTTTTAGTTGTAATTATTAATTTTAAATTTAAATATCTTTTTTAGGGGTATATATAATAGATATTATTTATTAGTACATTAAAATTTACATTTAGTAAAAAAATATAATTATATTATCAAAAATAAAATATAGAGGTGTTCCATTTGAAAAAATATTTAGAATTAAATAATGAATTAATGAGAAAAAAAGATAATTTTTTCGATTTAGAAAAAGATATACAAGCTGTTAAAGCTTTTAAAAAAGAAGTAGATGAAAAATTAATGAAATTTAACTCTCCAATAGATAGAATCCATTGGTTGATTAAAAACAATTACTATATAGATTTTTTTGCAATGTATTCTCACGAAGAAATTTTAAAAATTACAGATATTATATATTCTCATAAGTTTGAATTTAAATCTTATATGGCTATTTCTAAATTTTATCAAAGTTATGCAATGAAAACCAACGATAGAAAATATTATTTAGAAACATATGAAGATAGAATTATTGCCGTAGCGCTTTTCTTAGGCCAAGGTTATATAGATATGGCAATTAATTTAGGTGTAAGTATGATAGAACAAAGATATCAACCTGCCACTCCTACATTTTTAAACTCAGGAAAAGCGAGAGGTGGTGAGCTTGTTTCTTGTTTTTTACTTGAAATGGACGATAGCTTAAATTCAATAAATTATGTTCTTAACACTTGCTCTCAACTATCAAAAATTGGCGGTGGTGTAGCAATAAATGTATCTAAGATTAGATCTCGTAATGAAACTATTCAAGGTATAGAAAATGCCTCAAGTGGTGTCTTACCAGTTTTAAAATTATTAGAAGATACTTTTAGCTATGTCAATCAATTAGGTCAAAGGCCTGGTGCTGGTGTTGCTTATTTAAATATTTTCCATGCTGATATAGAAGAATTTTTAGATACTAAAAAGATAAATGCTTCTGAAAAGTCAAGGCTACAAACTTTATCAATAGGGTTAATTGTTCCAGATAAATTTATGGAGTTAGCTGCAAAGGGAGAAAATATGTATGTATTTGCACCTTATACAGTTTATAAAGAAACTAACAAACATTTAGACGATTTAGATATGAATTTATATTATGATGAACTAGTTGCCAATCCTAATATAGTAAAAAAAGAATTAAACCCTAGAAAATTATTAATTCAAATAGCTAAAATGCAATTTGAAAGTGGATATCCTTATATAATGTTCAAGGATAATGCCAACAATGTTCATGCATTAAAAAATTTAGGTCAAATAAAAATGTCTAATTTATGTACAGAAATATTCCAATTACAAGAGACTTCTGTGATTAATGACTACGGTGTACAAGATGAAATAAAAAGAGATGTAAGTTGCAATCTTGGCTCTTTAAATATTATCAATGTTATGGAAAAACAATCAATTAAAGAAAGTGTTTATAGTGCAATGGATGCCCTTACACAAGTTACTGATTTAAGTAATATAACTAATGCTCCTGGTGTTAGAAAAGCCAATGAAGAACTTCATGCTGTAGGACTTGGTGTAATGAATTTACATGGATATTTTGCAAAAAATATAATCCCTTATGAAAGTGATTATGCCAAAGAATTTGCCAATCAATTTTTTATGATAATAAATTATTATTCATTAAAAAGAAGTATGGAAATTGCCATTAAGAAAAATAAAAAATTTGAAGGATTTGATAAATCTGAATATGCAAATGGCAAATATTTTGAAAAATATATAAAAAATGATTACACTGCTAAATCAGATAAGGTGAAAAGTTTATTTGGAAATATGTATATTCCAACTAAAGAAGATTGGGCAAAATTAGCTAAGGATGTTAAGAAAAACGGATTATATCATGCTTATCGTCTAGCAATTGCTCCAACTCAAAGTATAGGTTACATCCAAAATGCTACAGCAGGTATTTCACCAATTACAGACATAATTGAAAGACGTACTTATGGAGATTCTACAACTTATTATCCTATGCCATTTTTAAGTGCAGACAATATATTAGTTTATAAATCTGCTTTTAATATGAATATGTTTAAAGTAATTGATTTAATTTCTATTATTCAAGAACATATAGACCAAGGTATTAGTACCACTTTATTTGTGGATAGTGAAACATCTACTAAAGAATTGGCTAGATATTATATTTATGCTCATAAGAAAAATCTCAAGGCCCTTTATTATACTAGAACAAAAAATTTATCTTTTGAAGAATGTTTAGTTTGTTCTATATAATTATGAAATTTTAACTAACAGGAGTGATAATTTAAATGAAAAAAGAAATTCATAAAGCAATAAACTGGAATTTACCTAATCATCAATTTTATGATGATATTTATATAAAACAAGTGGAACAATTCTGGCTACCAGAAGAAATTCCTGTAAGTGATGATAAATCAGTTTGGGATAATCTTGATAGCAATATAAAGGAAACTTATGAGAGAATTCTTGCTGGTCTTACTTTACTTGATACAGAACAAACTGTTGGTGTTACTAAGTTAGGAGATAAAACAGATAATTTATTTATAAAAAGTATCTTAACTTTATTTGCTGGTTTTGAAACTATACATGCCCGCTCATATTCAACAATTTTTCAAACTCTTTGTACATCTGATAGAATAGATGAACTATTTAGTTGGATTGAAAATACAAAAGAACTTCAAAATAAAGTTTCTATGATTATTAAAACTTATGAAAGTATTGAAGATAAAGAATCTTTATTTATGTCAATGGTTGGTAGTTTATGTTTAGAGGGGATTTGTTTTTATTCAGGATTTTTCCTTCCTCTTTGGCTATCTGGTCAAGGTAAAATGGTAAACAGCGGTGAAATTATCAACTTAATTTTGAGAGATGAAAAACTTCATACGGTAGGTGTTGGTTTCTTTGCCAAAGATATTTATAAAGATTTTTCTGAAGATGTAAAAATAAAATTAAGAGAAAAAGCTCTTAAAATGGTTTATGAGGTGTATTTAGCTGAACTTGAATATTCTAAATTATTATATAAAAATTTAGGCTTATTAGATGAAGTTAAAACATATTTAGAATTTAATGTAAACTATGCTTTATCTTGCATTGATTTTGAACCAATGTTTAATGTTACAGAAAATGATGTGAATTCAGTAGTTATGAACGGTTACTCTACTGAAACTAAAACTCATGATTTCTTCTCTACTAAAGGAAATGGATATATAAAAACTACTAAAGTTGAAGATTTAACTGACGAAGATTTTGAATTTAATTTTTAAATAAATAAGAGGATTGTCATACTATTTAGTATACAATCCTCTATTTTTATTATAAATTAAAGAATTTCTTTATCTCATCTTCATGATAATTTATAACTAACTCCTTTGGAAAATCAACTTCTTCAAGTAATTTTTCTGCATTATCAAATATACCAACTTGATAACATATATGAGCATCACTTCCTAGTATTATTTTCACTTTATATTTTTTACATAAATCAAGTAATTCTTTATAATTTTCTCTAGCATTTGGTCTAAATGCACCTTGATTTAATGATGAATTATTAACTTCTAATAAAACATTCTTTTCTTTAGCTGCTTTTACAACTGCTTCATAATCTAGTTCATATCTACCATCATCCGGATGACCTATTATCTTAACTAGAGGCTTATCCATAGCATTTATTGTAGCTCTTGTATTCTCTTCTTTTGTTCCTGGTTCTAAACATACTGTATGAAGACTTGCGATTAAATAATCAATACCTGTTGTATATTCATCAAATACTGCATCAGTATTTCCATCATAATCTATAATATTTGCTTCCATTCCTCTTAGAACTCTTACTCCATTAACTTCTGAAGGTATAACTTTTAAGTTTTGGAAATAAAATAAATGAGGTCCTCCTGGCATATTTATTCCATGGTCTGATATTCCATAATATTTTAAATTATTTATTTTAGCATATTCTATATTTTCTTTTACTGTGCTATAAGCATGTCCACTCGATAATGCATGTGTGTGTAAGTCTATTAATGCTTTCATAATACTTTTTCCTTTCCATATGTTTTTTTGTATTGTAAAAGCCATAGAGCATGTGCTATATGGCTTTAAGCTATTATTTATTTAATTTTCCTTTTAATAAATCTCCTATAGTAGATCCTAAGTCTTCTTCTTTATTTAAGAATTCACTGTAATCTTCTTCTGGTTCTTTATTAACATCTTTTATTGATACTGACATTCTTTTGTGAGATGGATCAAAAGTTAATACTCTAACTGTTACTTCATCTCCTGAGTTTACTACGCTACTTACGTTAGCAACTCTTTCTTCTTTTAAGTGAGATATTGGAAGATATGCTTCTACACCTTCTTTTATTTCAACAAAAGCACCTCTGTCTATTATTCTAACAACTTTACCAGTTATTATATCGTCAACTTTAACTTCTTTAGCTATTAATTCCCATGGATCATTGTTTATGTCTTTTAATGCTAAACCTATTCTTCCAGTTTCTTTATCTACATCTAAAACATAAACATCTACTTCTTGACCTTCTTGTAACATATCTTCTACAGATTCTACTCTCTTCCAAGATAAGTTGTTTATATGAGCTAAACCTTCAACTCCACCTAAATCTATGAAAGCACCGTAGTTTACTATATTAGTTACTTTCCCATGTCTTTTTTGTCCAACTTCTAAAGAATCTATTAAAGCTTCTTTTTCAGCTTGAACTCTAGCCTTCTCAGCAGCTCTTTCTTCTCTTACTCTTTGTCTCTCTGCTTCTCTTTCAGCTTGAATTTTTTCTCTTCTAGCTTTTCTTTCTTGATCTTGTCTCTCTTTTAATACTTCTCTATGAGAACCTACTATTTTATTAGCTTTCTCATTAAATTCTATTATATAAACTTCTAAGTTAGCATCTTGATATTCTTTTGTATCATTTACAAATTTAGTATCTAATTGAGATATTGGTATAAATATTTCAACTGATTTATATGCTGCAAATACACCTCTTTGTATAGTTTTTACAACATTTACTGTTAATATTTTATGATTAGCATGAGCCTTAGCTAATTCTTTTTTATCATTTACCATATCTAATTTTAATTTAGATAATTTTAAAGTACAGTCTTTTTCAGATACTTTAGTTATTACAGCAGATATTTCATCTCCTACTTTGTAAACATCTTCTACATATTGATTTTTAGGGATATTTAATTCACTTACTGGTATTACTCCATCAAAACCTATGTTAAGTCCTACAGTTACTTCATCATTATTTATTTTTGTTATAGTTCCTGTTATAGTTTCACCAACTTTAATCGAATTAAGTAATTGTTCTTGTTGGTCTAATAATTCTTGCATAGATAGTTCTTTAGTCATTATTATACATCCTTTCACCTAATTATCTTACCTTTATATTATACCATTAAAATTTCAAATGCTTACAGATTTATACAATATTTTATAGTTTTTTTATTTTTAACAATATATTATAATACTACTTTTACTGGTTTATTTAATTTTATATTATCTATATTTACTATTGAATCATAAGCTAAAATTTTTACGCCTTTTTCATCTGCTTCTTTTAATACATCTTTAAATTCTTTATGTCTTTCAATATTTGGAGTAAAATACAATACATCTTTCATTTGAATAACAATAATTATGTAAGCTAAATATCCATCTTCTTTAGCTTTTATTAATTCCTTTACATGCTTTACTCCTCTATCAGTTTTTGCGTCAGGAAACTTAACTATATTATCTTCTTCTAAGGTACAACCTTTTATTTCAATAAAAGCTTTTTTAGTCTTTCCTTCTAAATATACATCAAACCGAGAATTTCCATAAGTTTTTTCTGGCTTTATTAGAGTTATTTCTTCATCAAATCCAGGTAAAATTAAACTTTTATCTTTAAGAGCTTCACAAACCATTTTATTTGTTACCTGTGAATCCATATTAATAAGTCTATTTTCTTTTATAACACTTATTAACGAATATTTTGTTTTTCTATTTGGATTATCACTTTCTTCTAAATAAACTGTACACCCTGGTACTAATAATTCTTTACAGCGACCTGTATTTTTAACATGAATTTTTTCAATTTCCCCATTTATATCACAATAAGCTACAAATCTATTGGGTCTTTCAATAAATTTTGCTTCAACTACTTTATTATATTTCATTTGATTCTCCTATTTTTCTGTTTAAAAATATTATACCCATTATCCTTATATTAAAAATTAATTTTATTCCTAAAAATAAATAAAACTATCCTCTTTTTCAAAAGGATAGTTTTACCTATGTCGTTAAATTTATTATTTTTATTTATTTAACATATATTCCTTCCAGTCACCATGAGGAATATATACAGATTCTTCTTCAAAAATCATATCTCTTTCTTTATTATAGAAATAAACAAAGCATTTTTCTTTTTCATTAGTTAAAAGATTTTCTACTTCTAAAATTACCTTATGGTATTCATTTTCAGGATTATTATCACTTATAAATCCTTCCATTTTATCCATAGCTTTTACAGTTTCTTCATAGTTACTTTCATTTATAACCATTATTTCACCACAAACAACATCTTCACCTTTTGTTATTGCCGGATATCCTTTATAAGGCATATGATATAAATTCATATCTTCTAATTTTGCAGGAAAGCTTTTTTCTACTTTACCTTTTAAATATTTATCATAGTTAAAAAAGTTTTCTCTTAAACTTCCATATACAAAAAGATTTATATTTTTCATTAGCAAATCTCTCCACCAACTGCATTTATATCTTCATTATATAAAGTACAAGCTTCTATTGATAATTCTAATCCCCTTACTATTTCATCTAATGACATGAATGGAGTATTTTTCTTATCTATTACTTGGCTTGTCATATATGGTATATGGATAAATCCACCTTTTATATTAGGATATTTTTTATCTATCATATATAATATTCCGTACATTACATGATTACATACAAAAGTTCCAGCTGTATTTGAAAGTGTTGCTGGTATTTGATTGTCGTTCATATGTTTTACCATAGCTTTTACTGGTAAATTAGAGAAGTAAGCTGATTTACCATCTTCTTGAATTATTTTATCAGTTGGTTGATTTCCTTCATTATCTTTTATTCTGAAGTCATCTATGTTTATAGCTACTCTCTCAGGAGTTATATCATATCTTCCTGCAGCTTGACCTACTGATATTACTATATCAGGATTGTATAATTCAATAGCTTCTTCTATAGCTTTAACTGATTTTGTTTGAACTGTAGGTATTGTAATTTTTATTACCTCAGCTCCATTTATATTGTCACTTACTCTTTGTACAGCTTCTTGAGCTGGGTTTACTGCTTCTCCTCCGAAAGGATCAAATCCTGTTAATAATACTTTCATAAGTATATCCTCCTATTAATTAAAATCCTAAAGTATACATCAATAATATGTGTGCTAATAATAAAATTATAGCTATTGGAGCTTGTACTTTTATTACTGCATTTTTATCTTTTAATTCAAGTAATGCTGCTGGTAACACATTGAAGTTTGCTGCCATTGGTGTTAATAAAGTTCCACAGTATCCTGCAGTTAAAGCTAGAACTGAACATACTATTGGATCTCCACCTTGAGCAAATACAAACGGTACGCCAACACCTACTGTTATTACTGAGAATGCTGCGAAAGCATTTCCCATTATCATTGTAAATAATGCCATCCCTACACAGTAAGCTATTACACCAGCTAATATATTTCCACTTGGTATAACTCCTGATATTATAGAAGATATTTTATCTCCTACACCAGCTGCTGTAAATAACGCACCTAATGAAGCTAGTAATTGAGGTAATACAGTAAACGATCCCATTGATTGGTACATTCTATTTGTATCTTCTAATAATTCTTTTGGTGATGCTTTAGTTATTGCAAACGTTAATATTAATGTTAATGTTGATGAGATACCTATAGCTACAGTTCCTGATAAATCTGTAAATGATGCTATAAGCATAGCTATTGTTGCTATCGATAAAGAAGGTATAAATATTCTAAGTCCTAATTTATCTGCTTTTAATTGTGTAAATGTTTCATCTAATTGTTTAATTGTTCCTACATTTATTTGTTTAGTTAATGATAATAACGCTATTATAATTACTAATATTCCTACTAATGTATTTGGTAAATATTTACCACATAATATTCCCCAAAATGTTGCTGTCCCTATTCTTGTCTTATGATTTGTATCTTTTAATGTAAATATCATTGTTATTCCCATGTATAGTCCAACCATCATGTAGAATATTTCTAATAAGGTATTCGATAGTACTGCTATATCCATTATGCTATACCTCCTACATTATTTTTTCTTTCACTATATTTTTTAGTTAACTTTTTGTCTAGTAATAAACATTGTACTACCCATATTACTAAAGCTATCAAGGCTACTGGTATAGCAACTTTAGCTAATTCAAGAGTATCAACATTCATTCCTAATCCTTCTAATGTAGAAGCTATTAAAAGTATACCTGCATTTCCCATAAATATATTTTGTGCACAGAAGTTACCTATATTATCTGACGCTGCTGAATAAGCTTTTATTTTATCTAAATCTTTTTCATCTAACTCACTGTATTTAGCGATTGCTGCACCTTCTGCCATTGGACTTACTAAAGGTCTTACAAACTGAGGATGACCTCCAAGAGTAACACCCATTGCTATTGTTGCCTCTCTTACAAGTGTATATCCACTAAGTAATATTCCTGTCGAAACGTTTTTTGCCTTTTTAATAAGCATTATTGCTTTTGCTTTTAATCCATATCTTTCACATAATCCTATTATTGGTACTGTAAGCATGAATAAACAAGTTGATCTATTTGTTATAAATGCTTCTCCTAAAGTATTTAGTATTTCTACTATATTCATATGTGCTACTAATCCTGTAGCTATACCTGCCCCTACTACAACTGCTATTGTGTCTAATTTTAGAGCAAATCCTACAATTATCAATACTATTCCTATTAATTGCATATTGATTTTTCCTTTCTATCTTTTTATATAATTCTATAACATATTTCGACAAAAGTAAATATTTAGATTCATATTTTAAAATCTTCTGAAAATTAATTTTATTTAAAATCTAATTAAATCGAGTAGGCGCTAAATAATTATTTTGTTTAGCGTCCTCTCACACCACCGTGCGTACCATTCGGTACACAGCGGTTCATTAGGTTCCATACACTTTTAAATATCTCTTGTATCTGCTCATATATCCTAATTCTTCTAGGTATTTATTTGTAAGTGTTTTTGAAAGAATTGGGCTATTGGAAATTCTCCAATAGCCTTTTCTTGTGTTTGAATATATTTATGACCACTTCTTTCTAGATCTTTGTCAACTTCATCAAGCATTATATTTGGTAGAAGTGGACTAAGTGATCCTCCTTGTGGAGTACCTTCTTCATTTGATACTACAACCCCATTGAGCATTATTCCACTTTTAAGATATTTTCTTATTAGGTCTAACACTCTTTTATCTTCTATTCTTCTTGATAATCTATCAATTAAAATATCATGATTTACTTTATCAAAGAACTTTTCTAAATCCATATCAACTACCCATTTATATCCTTGATTTATATATTCTAAGGATTGTTTTATTGCTTGATGTTGACTTCTACCTGGTGAAGGTTTATATGTTCCATCTAATAATTTAGATTTAATTGTAGCCTAATGCTTTTTGCAATATTCGTGAAGTTCATCAGTCTTTATTCCATCAACACCATGGCTACCTTTATTTCTAATTACTCTTTGCATAGCTCGATACATATTGTCCCTAGCTAAAATTTTATCGAGTAAATCATTAGTAGATATTATTGCACGGTTTTCTATTTATCCAAATTCGAAAACCTCCTTAATGTTCAGTCCTTTCTATTGATTGCGCATATCAATAGTACTATGACATCTGCTGACTTCTGATAGTTCAACTACATATCACTATGCAGGTTATCATTTTGGAAATTCATCCTTTATTTATGATATATCTGTCAGACCTCCCATGTAAGAACAACAACCTTCATCTCATATATCTACTACATTTCTAGTTAGCCTCATATGTAGTTCGTATCCCTCAGACCGAGACTTTGTTTGCCGTAGGCTTCCTTCAGATTCCACCTCACGATGGACACCCTTGCCCTTAGCTAGCGGTTCCCACGATCAAGCCCGCAACAGACTTTCACCGTCAAATTGTTCACACATAAAAAAATGACTGTGATTATAAAACACAGTCATTTTTATTATTCACCATCCACAAGTCTCCAAATTCCCATTTTAGGACTTGTAAATAAATCTTTTCTATATTTAAGCACTTTATCAACTTCATAACTTGATTTAACTAATTCTGAATGTATAAGCACTTTTGCTATTTTACCTATTCTCATTTCTTCTTTTTCATTTAACATTTCAACTATTTTTTCTGCTATTAAGTCCATTTCTTCTTTAGTGTATTTCATTATTGTTCTCCTTCATCTTTTAGTCTATTATATCATTTTAATATCTTTTAGTAATTCAAATTTTCTTAAATTAGTCATTTCAATATTTATAGGTGTAATAGATATATATCCATCTTTCACACAAGCTATATCGCTATCTTCATCTTGATCTAATTCCATTAATTTTCCACCAATCCAATAATATTTTTGTCCAAATGGATTTATTTTTTCTACCATTGCATTATCATAATTTCTTTGACCAAGTTTAGTTATTTTACTACCCTTTATTTTTGTATTTGGTATATTAACATTTAAAATACAATCATTTAGTAAATCTAATTTATCTTTTATATTTTCTACAAGATTAACTACATACTTAGATGCATCTTTATATATTTCCCTTTTTACATTTACTTCATCATAAGAAATTGCTATAGATGGTTTATTTAAAATAAATCCCTCTAGAGCAGCAGATACTGTCCCTGAATAAATTACATCTGTTCCTAAATTTGAACCATTGTTTATTCCACTTAAAACTAAATCTATATTAATATCCTTAAATAATCCTTCTATTCCTACTTTTACACAATCTGCTGGTGTTCCTGATATGGCATAAGATTTTATATTTTCTCCCATATCTATTTTATGAACCATTATTGGATTATGAATTGTTATGGCATGACCTGTTGCACTTTTTTGACTTTCTGGGGCTACTACATATACATTAGCTATTTTAGATATTGCTTTAGCCAGTTCTATAATTCCATCTGCATATATTCCATCATCGTTAGTTATTAATATATTCATAAACTTCCTCCTCCACTATATTATTTATATTGCCATAATAATTAAAGCTTATCAATTTTTTTAATAATTTACTATAAATTATTATTTATATTATTTTATTATTATTCAATTTAATAGTTAATATTTTCAATAAATTTTACATTTCCAAATTATTATTGCATAAATAAAATCTAAACCATATTATTTAAATATAAATTTATTTTTTAAAGGGTGTGTTTTTATGAATAAAAATACTATAAGATTATATGCTAGACAAAATGATAAAACCTTAGATTAATTAAATAAAAATGGTGGAATTATTAATAATAGAACTTATATCAAACTTCATTTTGGATATATTTCCAACTTTTTCTTGGAAAGTTATGATTGGTAAATTTAAATGTATGTTTCCCCAATAAGAAAAAATTTATAGAAAGTTGGAAAAGAACTTTTGATGTCGGAGATTTAAATAATTTAGATATTTTCGTTGTTTGTGGCAACCTTTGAGAAATAAAGAAAGAATGGGTAACACATATTGTCTATCTTGGGAGAATTTATTTAAATATGTTAAATTACAATAATTTATGTTATAATTTGAATTATTTCATTTTTATGGAGGTTTTATATAATGTGGATTATTTTTGCATTTGGGTCAGCTTTATTTGCAGGACTAACTTCTATTCTTGCTAAATGTGGTATAAAAAATACTGACTCAAATGTTGCAACAGCCCTTAGAACTATTATTGTTCTAATATTTTCATGGATTATGGTATTTATATCAAAAAGTCAAAGCACACTTTACAATATAAATACAAAAACATTAATTTTTCTTATTTTATCAGGAATAGCAACAGGAGCTTCATGGCTTTGTTATTTTAAAGCATTGCAAATTGGTGATGTCAATAAAGTTACACCCATAGATAAATCTAGCACTATTTTGACAATGCTTATGGCTTTTATTTTTTTAGGAGAGGAAATAACTTTTATTAAAGGTATTTCCATGATTTTAATCGGTATAGGAACTTATCTTATGATTATAAAAAAAGAAAATGTAACAGTTGAAAACAAAAGCAATGCTTGGTTAATTTATGCTTTAGGTTCAGCCATATTTGCCAGCTTAACTTCTATCTTAGGTAAAGTTGGTATTGAAAATATTGATTCTACTTTAGGAACGGCAATTAGAACTATTGTAGTCCTTATAATGGCTTGGATAGTTGTATTTGTATCAAAAAAGCAAAATACAATTAGAGACATTGATAAAAATAGCTGGATTTTCTTATTTTTATCAGGAATAGCCACTGGTGGCTCATGGCTTTGTTATTATAGAGCACTACAAATGGGTCCTGCCAGCATTGTTGTACCTATAGATAAGCTTAGCATTTTAGTAACTATTGTTTTTTCTTACATAGTTTTTAAAGAAAAATTAAATAAAAAATCTGCTTTGGGTCTTTTATTAATTGTTATAGGTACCCTATCACTTTTATTTTAAATAAAATTTATTTATTATCTTTCTCCAATTTCATATCTATAGTTTAATAAATTTTAAGAATAATTTTCTTAAATTTTTAAAAACTATTATTGGAGGTGCAATTATGATAAATTTAACTACTAAAGAAAGAATGTTACTAGAAGATGAAAAATCTCATGAGGAACTTTGCGTATCAAAATACAAAGATTATGCTTCAAAGGCTACTTGCCAAGAGTTAAGTAATTTATTTTCATCTTTATCACAAAAAGAACAGCAACATTTAGATTCAATTAATCAAATTTTAAATGGTACTATTCCAAACGTTAATTCAAATAATCAAAATCAACAAAATAGTATGCAGCAATTACAATCTAATACTAGTAATATGCCAAATTTACAAAATACAGCTATTAAAACTTATAATGAAAATGATAAGATGCTTTGCCAAGATTCCTTATCTACAGAAAAATATGTTTCGTCTACATATAATACGGCAATTTTTGAGTTTTCAAATACTCAAATAAGACAAGTATTAAATCATATTCAAAAAGAAGAACAAGAACATGGCCAAAAAATTTATAACTACATGAATCAACATGGTATGTATAATTAAAATTCTTATCTTAATAAAATGGTATCATCATTATATGCGATGATACCATCTTTATATTTATTAATTATTTTATACTTTTTTCTACTATTGCAAATGTATTCATACATATATCTCCCACATATGCTAAATCTTCTGCTGTAAATGATGAAGAAAAATTATCAGAAAATAATATTTGTGCTGATGGTGAAAATTCATCATCACCTTGCCAAATTATAAATCTAATATACAAGTCTTTCATAAATTCTAAATCATAAGCAATATCTCCATATTCAACTTTTTTCGCTTCTAACTTTTCCATAACATTTTCAAATAAATCTATTTTATTTCCATATTTTCTTGATAGTCTTCCAATACATCTTCCATAAAATTGTCTATAATAAACCTCTCCCCATGGAATATCTCTATATGAAAGAAATTGTCCTTTAAAAGATGTTGGACATGCTTCTAGTAAATAACGAGTAATAAGTATTTTTGCATATTGACTATCTTCTAGCGGATAACATAATCTATCATCATTTTTATGAGTAACTTTGAAATCAGGATAATGTATGTAATAAGTTGAACCCATAAAATAAAATTCAAAAGTTTGACTTTCTATATCATAAAAAATGCCTAGACGATTACTAATAACTGATGGGTCTGCTCCTTTAAATTCCTTTAGGTAATGTTCCCATGGCATACGCTCTTTGCTGTCCTTTGCATAGCTCAAAGAAGCATTTGTATCTTTTATCATTTTATAAATTCCCCCTTTTATAGTAAATATTTTCTGTAGTTATTTATTATTCTAACTCTAATTTATTTCTACAAATAGTGAGTATTTCCTTTAAATTAATTGTAGTTTTCTTATATTCATAAAAAAATCATATGAATATAAACCCATATGACTTAATTTTTTATTTATTTTTTGCTATTCTATTTCTTATTTGTTCCATTCGATTATCTAAATCTGCACTAATATTAGCACATTCAACTAATTCTTTAGCTAGTAATTCAGCTTCTTCTTGTGGTATATCTTTTTTATAACGTAATTTATGTTCTAAGCTTGCCCAAAAATCCATAGCTATTGTTCTTAACTGAACTTCCACCTTCATATTTTTCTTTTCATTTTCTAAGAAGATTGGCACCTCTATAATTAAATGTAAACTTCTATACCCACTCTCTTTTGGATTTTTTATATAGTCTTTTACTTCTATTAAAGTTATATCATCTTGCTTTAATAAACATTCAGCTAGTAAATATATATCTTCTGGAAAAGAACAAATTACTCTGATCCCTGCAATATCATTTATATTTTCTTCTATTGATTGTAGAGAAAAAGGAAGGTCTTTTCGCTTTATTTTTTTTACTATACCTTCTGGTGATTTTAATCTAGTTTTTATTGTTTCTATAGGATTTCTATCATATTGAAGTGAAAATTGTTCATTTAATACTTTAAACTTTGTTTCAACTTCCATAATAGCACAACGATAATAAGACATAAGTTCATTTATAGGCATCATATTACGTTGAAATAAATCTATAACATTTTCATCAATTAACTCTTTAAAAATTCTGTCCCTGATTTGCTCTTTTATCATTAGCAAGTTCTCCCTTCAATACAAAAACTTTCAATTTATTATTTATTTTTATATTTTAGTTTTTTAATAAAAAATTTATTTAATATTCCTAATTATAATATCACAAATCATCATTTTAGCCTATAATATTGTTTAATTACTTATTACCACTGTCTGCCTTGATCATCTGCCATTAAGTTTGATGTTATTTCTGGATAAAAAACAGAATAATGATCCAATATATTGTTGTCAAAAACTAATAATAATTTATAATTTTTAGATATTTTATATCCGATTACTTTTTCCCCTATTGTAGTTTTATTTTCATAATCAACTTTTCCAAAATAACTTTCTACATCACTTATACTAAGACTTTTTAAATTTTCATCATAAGATCTTATTTCAAATATTTGATCGCCTTTATTACAACCAAAAGCAAAATTTTTATTTGAATAATTATAATATATTCCTTTTGCATTTTCCACATAATTGCTTTCAGAATATGTACCATATATTTTTTCAACATCTGAAATGTTGTCACCAAGTTTTATATTGTCACAATAAATATTTCTACCTTCCACGCCTTCTTTTTTTATTTTTTCCATCAAATTAATTTTATCTGTATTACTTGAATTTTTATCTTCTTTATGATTTTCTTCAGTTTCGTTGTTTTTAACTGAGTTATTATTATTTAAATTATTATTCTCATCACTATTATTAGATAACTTATCCTCACTTTGTAAACATCCTGACATGAATAATGTAATTGATAATACAAAAACAATAGATAAAGTTTTCTTTTTCACTTATAACACTCCCTTATTTTTTATTTTTAAATTGTAACAATAAAAGAATATATGGTCAAATAAAAGTATTGTTTATTATTGTCAAAAAAATACCTAAGAAATATTCATTTCTTAGGTATTTTAGGTATATTAATTTTATCTATTTTTCCAAGTTAATATAGGTTTTTTAACTGATCTGGCATCATCTACTCTACTAACAATAGTATTATGAGGAGCTGATGTTAACAACTCTGGATTTTCTTTTCCCTCTTTTGCTATAGTTTTCATAGCATCTATGAATTGATCTAGCATTTCTAAGCTTTCAGTCTCTGTTGGTTCTATCATCATAGCTTCACGAATTATAAGAGGGAAATATACTGTTGGTGGATGATATCCATAATCTAACATTCTTTTTGCTATATCCATTGTATTATATTCTTCATGAGGTCCTCTTAATACAAATTCATGTTTACAAACTTCATCTATTGGTAAATCATAATATTGTTTTAGATTTTCTTTTAAATAATTTGCATTTAATACTGCCATTTGGCTGGCTTTTTTAAGGCCATCTCTACCCATTGTCAATATATAAGCATATGATTTTATCATTACACCAAAGTTACCATAGAAATTTTTAATTTTACCTATAGAATCTTTTCTATCGTAATCCAAATAATAATTATCATCTTTTTTTGATATTACTGGTACTGGTAAAAATTTAGCTAAATCTTTTTTTACTCCTACAGGACCACTTCCAGGACCTCCGCCACCATGAGGTGCTGCAAAAGTTTTGTGTAAATTTAAGTGAACTACATCAAATCCCATATCACCAGCTCTAGTTATTCCCATGATTGCATTAGTATTGGCTCCATCATAATATAAAAGTCCGCCTACTTCATGTACAAGTTTTGCAATTTCTTCTATATTTCTTTCAAATAATCCTAATGTACTTGGATTAGTAAGCATTAAAGCAGCCACTTCATCATTTAATACTTCTTTTAATTTTTCTATATTTACTGCACCATTTTCTGTAGACTGTACTTCCACAATATCAAATCCTGCCATATGAGCACTTGCTGGATTTGTTCCATGGGCTGAATCTGGAACTATAACTTTAGTTCTTTTTAAATCTCCTCTACTTTCATGATATTTTCTAATTATCATAAGTCCTGTAAATTCTCCATGAGCACCTGCAGAAGGTTGTAAAGTTACTTCATCCATTCCTGTAATTTCACATAACATTTTTGATAAGTTGTACATTAATTCTAAAGAGCCTTGAGCAGTTTTTTCACTTTGATATGGATGTATATGAGTAAATTTACTAAAAGCTGCCATATCTTCATCTATTTTAGGATTATATTTCATTGTACAAGAACCTAGTGGATAAAATCCTGTATCTACACCAAAGTTTTTATTTGATAATAAAGTATAGTGTCTAGCTACATCTACTTCACTAAGTTCTGGTAAATCTAAGTCAGTTTTCTTTATCATATTATAATCTAACATTTCATCTATTTTAGTAAATTCTACATCTAACTTCGGAAGGGAATAAGCTTTTCTTCCTTCCTTGGAAATTTCAATTAATAAGCTATTATATTCTTTCATATTTACATTCCCTCCATAATTCCTACTAATTTATTTATTTCATCTGCACTTCTTTTTTCTGTTACACAAATCATAGTACATCCACTTAACTCTGGATAATCCTTACCTAAATCATATCCACCAAGTATTTTATTTTTTAATAATTTATCATTTAACTCTTCTACAGCTACAGGTGATTTCACGACAAATTCATTAAAGAATTTTCCTTTAAATACAGGTTCAAATTTTTCACCTTCGCTTAATTTTCTAGCAGCATAATGGGATTTTTGCATATTTTGCATTGCTACTTCTTCATAACCTTTTTTACCCATAGTTGCCATATAAATTGATGCATTTAAAGCACATAAACCTTGATTTGAACATATATTTGATGTTGCTTTTTCTCTTCTTACATGTTGTTCTCTAGTTTGAAGTGTTAAACAATAACATCTACTTCCATCTTTATCTACTGTTTGACCCACTACTCTTCCTGGCATTTTTCTTATTAATCCTGATTTTATTGCCAAAAATCCCACGTATGGTCCACCATAATTTAATTCATTTCCAAGTACTTGTGCGTCACCTACAGCCACATCTGCTCCCACTTCTCCAGGAGATTTTAATATACTTAAAGTAATTGGATTTACACTTAACACATACATAGCTTTTTTATCACGGGCAATTTCTCCTGCTTTATCTATATCTTCTATCATTCCAAAGAAGTTTGGATTTTGTAATAAAACACATGCTGTATTGTCATCCACTTCTTCTTGTAATTTATTTAAATCAGTAGTACCATTTTCTCTATCATAATCAACTTCTACAACTTGACAATCTTTAAATTGTAAATAAGTTTTCAATATCTTTCTTGTTTCTGGATGAACTGTTCTTGAAACTACTACTTTTTTACGTCTAGTTTTAGATGCTGCTAAAATACATCCTTCTACTGCTGCTGTTGCTCCATCATACATAGATGCATTTGCTATATCCATTTTTGTAATTTCTGCTATCATTGATTGAAATTCAAATATAGCTTGTAAAGTTCCTTGGCTTATTTCTGCTTGATAAGGTGTATATGCTGTGTAAAATTCACTTCTTGATGTGATATGTTTTATAATTGAAGGAACATAATGATCATAAGCCCCTGCTCCCAAGAAACAAGTTAACTCCTCTGTACTAATATTTTTATTAGCTAAATTTTTTATTGCTTCACTTACTTCTATTTCTGATTTTGATTCTTCCAAGTTTAAATTTCTTTTTAATTTTAAATTATCTGGTATATCTGAGAATAAGTCATCTATTGAATTTACTTTACATACTTTAAGCATTCTTTCTTCATCTTCATGAGTTGCCGGTATATATGCATATTGTTTATATTGTTCTTTTACTACTTCTGTTTTTTTGTATTGTTTTTTATAGAAAGGTCTTTTTACTATTACTGCACTTACAAGTTTTTTTCTAACTTTTACTCCTATTTCTGTTCCAACTTTAGCATAGTCACTATCTATAATAGCCATGCCTATAAATTTATCTAAAGTAGGTGATTTAAGTCCTGTAGTAACAAATCCTATAACTTTGTCATCTACTTCTATTTCATAGCCACCTCTTATCATTCCTTTTCCTTGCATTTCAAAAGCTACTAGTTTTCTTTGTTTTTCTTGTGATTTCATTTTAACTAAAGCATCTTTTCCTATAAAATCATCTTTGTTTAATTTTACAAATATATTAAGTCCACCTTCTATTGGAGCTATTTCTTCACTTATTTCATGACCATACAAAGGTAAATTTACTTCTGATCTTAGTGTATCTCTTGCTCCTAATCCTGCTGGCACTATGTCATCTTTTCCAGTTTCTAATATACTATTCCATATTTTTTCTACTGAATTATTTTCACAATAAATTTCAAATCCATCTTCTCCTGTATATCCAGTTCTAGAAACTATACATTTTTCACCACATACTGATACATTATTTTTAAATTTATAAAATTCTATTTCTGATAAATTAGTATCTGTTAATTTAGAAAGTATTTCCTCAGCTTTAGGTCCTTGAATTGCTAATTGGCAAACATAATTAGATATATTATTTATTTCCACATTAAAACTTTCACTTTGTTTTTTTACCCATTCATAATCTTTGTCTATATTACCTGCATTTATTACTAATAAATAATTATTTTCATCTATCATATAAATCAATAAATCATCTACTGTCATACCATTTTCATAGCACATAGGTGAGTATATTATTTCGTCTTTTTTAAGATTTGATATATCATTAGTAATTAAATGTTGTATAAATTTAAAAGCATCTTCTCCTTTAACTTCCAATTCACCCATATGAGAAACATCAAATAATCCTGCACTTTTTCTTACACAGTCATGTTCTTTAGTAGCACTTGTATATTCTAGTGGCATTTCCCATCCTGCAAATTCAAACATTTTCGCATTTAATTTTTTATGTGTCGAAAATAATTTAGTTCTTTTTAATTCCATTGCATCAATCATCTCTATACTCCCCCAAATATATTTTTATTATCACTTTTCTATTATTTGCTCATATAAAGTTTTCTACTTTTACACTAAAACAGAGGATATGCAAGCACAATAAGTAGTGCCACATATCCTCTGTTTTTTTACCTGAAAGTTTTGTGAGATAGCCTCATTTGCTTCTTCGGTGACTTTCACATATATATGAGCAAGTCTTTCCAGAGTCCCATCAATTTACGATATCTTTGCCTGAAAGTTTCTTTAAAAATTTAATGGCTATTTTTAAATTACTTCTTCGGCCTTTTTACATAAGTAAAAATGTCTCTCGTAAACCTCCCTTGGATTTATTTAATTCTAAAATCATTGTATGAAAATTTGCTACACTTATCAATCATTTTATTTAAATATATTATTTTTTTATTATATATATATCACATATTAATAAAAAAAATCTATAAAGTAAGTAAAATATTTTTGATATGAAAAAAGATGAACTTTACAAAAGTTCATCTTTTTTAGTGACCCATCTGGGACTCGAACCCAGGACCCCCTGATTAAGAGTCAGGTGCTCTACCAACTAAGCTAATGAGCCATATATTTAATTACAAGTTAATTGTATATTAAGCAATAACAAAAATCTACTATTTTTTTAATACTTTATTATTATTTTTTTCTATAAGTAAGCTTGATTTATATGACATTTTTATACATATTAATACATTATATATAATTATTTCGTACTTTAATTTTACCTTATTAATTATTTCCCATTTTTTATTATATAATACATATATTAACCAAAAAGCTCTCACCTTTTAAAGATAAGAGCTTTTCTACTTTATTATTAATTTATTCTTATAAACTTTTTATAAATTCATTGTATTCTTCTTCTGTTTTTGGAACTGATATTTTACCAGCTTTTAATTCTTCTATTTTTTCGTTTACAAAATCTAATACATCTTGTGGTACTAAATTAGAAGTAGTATCTGCTATACCTATTCCATTTTGCTCTAAACCGTATGTTGTTGATGTTCCACCTTGGAATTTACCTTCAACAAGTTCTTTTACTGTTTCATACATACCAACATCAACCCTTTTTATAGCTGAAGTTAATATATTTTGTGGAGCTAAATCACTTTGGTCTCTATCTACACCTATTCCATATTTATTAGCTTCTTTTATTGCTTCCATACTACCTGTTCCAACATCTCCAGCTGCTGTAAATACTACGTCTGCACCTTTAGATATCATTTGGTTAGTTATAGCTTTACCTTTTGCTTGATCATTGAAAGAGTTAGCATATTGTGCTTGTATTTCACAGTTTGCATCTGCAGCTTTTACACCTGCCATATATCCATATTTAAAAGTATTTATAACTGGTATATCTAATCCACCTATAAATCCTACATTTTTAGTTTCACTCATTTTTCCAGCTATTAATCCTACTAAGTAAGATGCTTGTTCTGATTCAAATAAAACTGATTTTACATTTGATGGTATTTCATCATAAGTTTCATCTATTATTGCAAATTTTTGATCTGGATAGTTTTTTGCAGCTTCTTTTATAGTATCTGATAATTTTGAACCTACACCTATTATTAAATCAACTTCTTCATCAGCTAAAGTTTCAACATTTGTTGCATAATCTGAGTCTTGTTTAGACTCTAAGTATTTTATTTCTATACCTAATTCTTTTTTAGCTCTTTCAAGACCTTCCCAAGCACTTTGATTGTATGATTGGTCATTTATACCAGCAACATCTGATACCATTGCTACTGTTATTTTATCTGCCCCATCAGCTTTACTTTCTGTGTTTGATCCACATCCTGTTAAGAAAGATGCAGTCATTATTCCTGCCATTGCAATTGTTGCTATTTTTTTTAATTTCATTTTTGTACCTCCGATGTCTTAAATGTTTCTTTAATAATGACACTTGTACATTTACATATTAAGTAGAATTCTCTTAAATTAACATAAAAAAATCCTTTTGCCTGCAAGAAAACAAAAGGATGCTAACATACTAATTTTTTATACAACAAAAATATGTAACTATTCTTTTTAGCCTCTCTGGACTAATTTAAAGTATCAATATTTAATTCTTAAAATAGAATAATATAGATTTAATATGTTGTCAATATATTTTTTATTTCAATACATATTTTTTACAAAAAAAGAGCTTTTTATTTTAAGTAAAAGCTCTTTAAATATCATATATTATTGTAATAATTCAAAGTATCCTGACGGATGGAAGAAGTAAATATTGCCATTATCTTTGTCAACTAAATAAGCCATATCTGTATCCACATTTGGTAAGAATACATATCCTCTTATCCCTTTTTCTTTTATTGATTCAAAAGTATTTTCATCACCTTGATATGTATAAGTTAAATCAGTTTTTTCAACCTCATTTAGATATTTATTTAAAACCGCTTCTGCTTGTGATTTACTCATTCTTAAATCTTCTTTTTGTTCAGATGTTTGAAATTTTTCTTCAGTTGTATTTTGTGTATTTTGAACTTTATCTTCAATTATATTTTCTTTGATACTTTCTTCTTTTACAGTATCTTCTTTTTTATTTTCTTTAATATAAGTTTCTTGTTTATCTATGTCATTTGTTTGTGTTGTTTTATTATTAACTTCATTTATTTTATCTGTTGATTCTATTTTTTCACTTTGAACATTTTGTTCTATTTTAACTGGTTTTACAGTTGTTTCTTTCTCATCTGATTTACTTAATGCATTTGTTATTGGAGTTATTAATAATGCTCCACTTAATAATAATGATACTGCTATAATTCCTTTTTTCATATTCAACACTTCCTCATAATTTATA
Source organism: uncultured Clostridium sp. (assembly GCA_900557165.1). Taxonomy (GTDB): domain Bacteria; phylum Bacillota; class Clostridia; order Peptostreptococcales; family Peptostreptococcaceae; genus Terrisporobacter. Next base: position 1,990 of record USRS01000007.1, on the reverse strand, counting down.
ATATTAGTTCGTTTTTATTTCTTTAAATTTATATTATTATAATATCATTGAAGACTTAAAATATACAGTTACACCCTTGTTACTTTGAATTACAAAATAGTAACACCAATCATTACAGAATGTTACCATATTTGAAAATTATGTAAAAAAGAGTCCCCTTTGGAACTCTTTTTATTAGTTATATATTAATTTTTATAAATTACTTTCAAAACTTTTTATATTTTCTTCTAAGTTTGTAATAATTGACTTGATGCACCCATCTTCAAATGGAGATATTAAATTTCCTGTTTCAACAATTTGTAAAAATGATTGAGTACCACCAACTTTACAAATGTTTAAATAATCTTGCCATCCTTTAGTTCTATTTTCATCCATTTTCTTAAGAAATTGGAATGCACAAATCTCAGCCAATACATAATCTATATAATAAAATGGATCTTTAAATATGTGTCCTTGTTTAAAGAACCAACATCCTTTTTCTAAAATTTCATTATCTTCATAATCTCTATGTGGTAAATATTTTTTCTCTAAATCTCTCCACACTTTTTTTCTTTCATCTTTACTCATATGAGGATTTTCATAAATTATATGTTGGAATTCATCAACAACAACACCATATGGTAAAAATTTTATAGCAGAACTTAAATGTGCAAATTTGTATTTAGCTGTATCTTCTTTAAAGAACTTATCCATCCAAGGATAAGTTATAAATTCCATACTCATAGAGTGAATTTCACAACTATCTAAAGTTGGGAAATTTATTTCTTGCATATCTATATATCTTGACATATAAAGTTGGAAAGCATGTCCTGCTTCATGAGTTAAAACATCCATATCTTCACTTGTTCCATTGAAGTTTGAGAATATAAATGGAGCTTTATAATCTGGTATATAAGTGCAATATCCACCTGCTGATTTATTATGTTTTGTTTCCAAATCCATAAGTTCATTTTCAAGCATAAAATCAAAGAATCCCTTAGTCTCTTTTGATAATTCTTGATACATTTTTATACCATTTTCTATAATATAATTTGCATCACCTTTTATAGTTGCATTTCCATCTGAAAATTCCACATTTTCATCAACATAAGTTAATTTGTCTAAATTTAATCTTTTTGCTTGTTTTTCATATAATTTATTACAAAGAGGAACAATATATTCTAATATTTGTTTTCTTAAATTAACCACCATATCAGGAGTGTAGTCTGTTCTATCCATTCTTATATAACCAAGTTCCACGAAGTTATTAAAACCTAGTTTTTTAGATATATCATTTCTAATATGTACAAGTTTATCATATATTTCATCAAATTCATCTTCATGTTTTGCAAAATAATCGTAATATGCTTTTGAAGATTTTTCTCTCATATCTCTATCATCTGATAACATATATTTGTACAATCCTGATAAATTTAATTCTTCATCATTAAAATTAATTTTTGCAGATGCTAAAAGTTTTGTATATCTAGACATTAATTTATTTTCTTCTTGAAGATATGGTATTATATCTACTGAGAAAGATTTTAATGAATTTTCACAAATCTTATAAAATTGTTCGCTATATTCATTTTTTATATTTTCCTTAAATTTTGAATTTACAATAGCTTTATAAAAATCTGCATTTAATTTTGTATATAAAGGTCCGTATTCATCCCAGTAATTTTGCTCTTTATCATAAAACTCATCTGCTGTATTTATACTATTTCTTATAGATGCTAATGTGGACATTGTTTCTATATTTTTTCTTACATCATTTAATTCTTTTATATACTTATTTTGTTCTTCATATCCCTTAGCATTATTTATTTGTGATATTAAAGTTAAAAACAATTCCTTTACTTTATCATAATCTGGTCTTTCATATTTATATTCATTAAATTTCATAATTTCCTCCTAAATTTAAAGATAAATATAATTTATCATATGAATTAATATTTTACAAAATCTACATGAAAGAAATTTAATATTAATTTTTTTAACATGTTATCGT
>USRS01000006.1 GCA_900557165.1 uncultured Clostridium sp. | reverse complement strand
CAATATTACTTAAACCATGTGGCAACAATAAAAGCCAAGTTATAGTAAGAGGAAAAGTAGTAGGTGATATGTCTTCAAAAGAATATCATGATTACAAATTACAATTAACAGAAGTATTAGATGAGATATTTAAAGAGTTTGAAGAAAAATACGATGTGGTAGTTATGGAAGGTGCAGGAAGTTGTGCTGAAATTAACTTGATGGAAAGAGATATCTCTAATATGGGAATGGCTAAAATTGCCGATGCACCAGTTATTCTTGTGGGAGATATAGATAGAGGTGGCGTTTTTGCATCTTTAGCAGGAACAATGTTATTGCTTCCTGAGGAATATAAAAAAAGAGTTAAAGGTGTAATAATTAATAAATTTAGAGGTAAAAAAGAACTTTTAGATTCTGGAATAAAAATGTTAGAAGACATTATTAAGGTTCCAGTGTTGGGAGTTTTACCTTATACTGACATAAAAATTGAAGAAGAAGATAGTGTGACAACTAGGTTTAAACAAAAGGTAAATAGAGGAGATATGCATATAGAAGTTGTGAGAACTCCTCATATGTCTAATTTTACAGATTTTAATATATTTGAAACTCAAGAAGATGTAAGTTTAAGATATGTGGATTTTGGAGAATCTTTTGGAGATCCAGATATAGTAATTATACCAGGAACAAAATCTACTATAGATGATTTGATGTTCTTAAGAAAAAATGGATTAGAAAATCAAATAAAAGAACTACATAAAAGAGGAAAACTTGTTATAGGAATTTGTGGTGGATATCAAATGTTAGGTAAAGTTTTAAAAGACCCTTATCATGTGGAAAATGATTTGGAAGAAGTTGAGGGTATGGGACTTTTAGACGTGGAGACAACTTTTGAATTAGAAAAAACAACAACACAAGTAAAAGCACTTTTAGATGAAAATTTACAGGGATATCTTGAAAATTTAAGTGGCAAAGAAGTTAATGGTTATGAAATTCATATGGGTATAACTAAAAGAAATGAAAATAGTAATAATCTTGTAACTGTAACAAAAAAACTTGAGCAAAATTTAAATTATCAAGTTGGAAGTGTAAACAAAGAATGTAATGTTTTTGGAACATATCTTCATGGCATATTTGATGATATAGATTTTACAAGAACAATTTTAAATAATATAAGAAAAATGAAAAACTTAGAGCCAATTGAAAGTAATGTTAAATCATTTGCTGAATTTAAAAATCAACAATATGATAAATTGGCAGATTATTTAAGAGAACATTTAGATATGAAAAAAATATATGAAATAATGAATGATAGTGACAATTAGGTGATAAATATGAAAAAAATATTGATTGCAGGAACAAATAGTGGAGTTGGAAAAACAACAATTTCTTTAGGGATAATGCAAGCTTTGACAAAGAGAAATTTAAAAGTACAACCATATAAAGTTGGTCCTGACTATATAGACCCTTCTTATCATACTTTTATAACTAAAAGAAATTCAAGAAATCTTGATTCTTATATGTTAGATGATGAGAAGATAAAGTACATAGTAAAAAATGCTTCTAAAGATGCAGATATATCTGTAATTGAAGGTGTTATGGGGTTATATGATGGATATGGCATTGATTTAGATGATTGTACTAGCTCATATACATCAAAAATGCTTAAAGCACCAGTGATTTTAGTAATAAATGCAAAGGCAATGGCAACATCAGCTGCAGCAATGGTACTTGGATATAAAATGCTAGATAAAAATGTAAATATAGCTGGTGTGATTGCAAACAACGTAAAAAGTGAATCACATTATAATATTTTAAAAGAAGCAATAGAAACATATACAGGTGTGGAGGTTTTAGGATATTTCCCTCCAAATAAAGAATTTTCTTTAGAGTCTAGACATTTGGGATTAATTCCATCTGTGGAAATGGACTCTCTAAAAGCTAAGTTTGATAACTTAGCCGAGGAAATAGAAAAATATATAAATATTGATAGAATAATTGAAATAGCCGAAACTGAAGAAATTGAATCTTCTTTTGATTTAAATGAATTTATTGATAAAAACAAAGTTGAAGATAAAACAATAGCTGTAGCTTATGATAAAGCATTTAATTTTTACTATAGAGAAAATTTAGAGCTATTTGAAAAGCTGGGGATGAAAATAAAATATTTCAGCCCTATAAAAGATAAAAAACTACCATCTTGTGATTATGTTTACATTGGTGGAGGATTCCCAGAAATTTTTGCAAAAGAGCTACACGATAATAAAGAAATAAGAGAAGAAATTTTTAAGGCTTATGAGAAAAATATTCCTATATATGCTGAATGTGGTGGACTGATGTACTTAGGAGAAAAACTTCAAGACAAAGAAAATAACATTTATGATATGGTGGGAGTTTTCCAAGGTTGCAGTAAAATGACTTCATCTCTTAAACGTTTTGGATATTGTTTAGGAGAAGCTAAAGTAGATACTATTTTAGCTAAGAAAAATCAAATAATAAAAGGTCATGAGTTTCATCATTCAATATTTGAAAGTAATGAAGAATGTGCTTATCATATGAGAAAAGTTAAAGATAACAAGGTTATTGATGAGTGGGAAGGTGGATATAGCAAAAAGAATACTTTAGCAACTTATTTACATACTCATTTTTACAATAATTTAGATTGTATAGCTAATTTTATAAAAAGAGGATGTGAGTAATATGAATCTTTTATCCATATATACAGGATATGCTCTTGATTTAATCATAGGAGATCCCTATTCATTTCCCCATCCGGTGAGATATATTGGCAAATTAATTAGTATGGTAGAAAAACAAATTAGAAAGATAACATCATCAGATAAAGGCTTAAAAATAGCAGGTTTCTTTCTTTGGTTTATTGTTGTAGGATTAACATTTTGTGTTACATCTTTAATATTACAATTATTTAAGTTTAATAAAATAATTTACTTTGTTGTAAATACCATACTAATTTATACAACTTTAGCTACAAAATGTTTAAAAGATGAATCAGTAAAAATTTATAAAGTATTAAAAACTGGAGATTTAGAAAAATCAAGAATTCAGCTTTCTTATATTGTGGGAAGAGATACAACAAACTTAAATGAAAAAGAAATAGTAAGAGCAACAGTGGAAACTGTGGCAGAAAATACAGTGGATGGAATAATAGCTCCACTATTTTATGGATTTATAGGAGGAGCACCTCTTGCCATGGCATACAAAGCCATTAATACTTTGGATTCTACTGTAGGATACAAAAATGACAAATATTATTATCTAGGATTTGCTTCAGCAAAAATAGATGATATAGCAAATTATATACCAGCAAGGCTGGGAGTTGTATTACTATCTCTTGGAAGTTTATTTGTAGGGTTTAATTTTAAAAATGCTTTAAAAATAGGTATAAGAGATAGGAAAAATCACAAAAGTCCCAACTGTGCCTTTCCTGAAGGTGCAGTATCAGGAGCTTTAGGAATACAGCTTGGTGGAACAAATGTCTACTTTGGAAAAGAAGTATATAAACCAACAATTGGTGACAAAACAAGAGAAATTGAAATTGAAGATATAGTAAGAACAAATAAAATAATGTATTCATCATCAATAATATCAATGATTATTTTTACAGCTATATATTATTTAGTTGTGACATTATAAAGAAAGGTGATTGTATGAAAGACTTAGGACATGGAGCAAATGTGGATTTTATGGCAAAAGCTTTTAATAAAAATACAAAAGATATAATCGATTTTAGTTCTAACATAAATCCAAAATTAATTTCCAACTTGGAAAAGTATATTCTAGAAGGATTAAACAAAAGTACAAGTTATCCAGATATTAATTATACATCTTTGAAAAAAAATATTGGAAATTATATCAATATAAATCCAGAATTTATTATTCCAGGAAATGGAGCAACAGAAATAATTTATCTTCTTATGAAAAACATAAAAAAGAGGCTGGCTATTTTAAATCCAACTTTTTCAGAATATGAAAGAGGAGCTAGATTAAATAATTTAGAAGTTATAAATTTTATGCTAAATAAAGATGATGAGTTTAGCGTAAATTTAGATGAAATAGAAGAAAAAATTGATGAATTTGATAGTTTATTCATCTGTAATCCAAACAATCCCAATGGAAAAGTTAAAAATATTGAAAAATTATTAGAATTAATGAGCAAACACAACAAATTATTGATAGTTGATGAAACTTTTATGGAATTTGTTTATGAAGAAGAAAAATACAGTTTAATTAAATATATAAATAAATATGAAAATCTTTTTATTTTAAAAGCAGTTACAAAATTCTTTGGAATGCCAGGACTTAGATTAGGTTATGGAGTTACAAGTAATAAAAAACTAATTGAAAATATATATAAATACAAAGAACCTTGGACAGTAAACTCCTTTGCTGATACTTTATCAAATTATATTTTTAATGACAAAGATTATATAAATAATAGCAAGACATATTACTTAAAAGAAAGAAAATACATGTTAAATGCTTTAAGAAAAATTAAAAGATTAAAAGCTTATGATACAGATACAAATTTTATTTTAATTAAACTTGAAGATAAAAAAGCAGAAGAACTTAAATTACAATTATTTAAGGAGAGTAATATTTTAATAAGAGATGCATCTAATTTTGTTAATTTAGATGAAAGTTATATAAGAATTGCAATTAAAAGTCATAATGAAAACCAATTAATTTTAAAAGAATTAAATAGAATAATGGGAGAATAACATGAAATCTTATGGAATATGTCCAGCATCTTGTGGAGAATTTGTTCAAGGCTTTTTAGATAAGGAAGAATATTTGTCATCTTATGCAATTGACATGTTTTCTATTGCCACATTGGAAGAAAAAAAAGAGATTGATTTAGGGCCTAAAAAATCAAGAAAAGCCATAGAAAAGGTCTTTGAAAAATTTAATATTCCTCTGGAAGAAAGCAAAAATATATCTTTAAATTTAAAAAGCGACATACCTGTAGGCAAAGGGATGGCCAGTTCTACAGCAGATATTGGGGCTACAATTAAAGCTACACTGTCAATTTTAAATAAAAATTTAAATGATGAAGAGATATCTTTTATGGCCTCTGAAATAGAACCTACAGATTCCATTATTTTATATGAAAATTCTATTTTTAATCCTGTTAATGGAACAGTAAAAAAGTATTTATCTAGTATTGATAATGGAAGGGTGATTATTTTAGAGCCAAAGGGTATTTTAGAAACTAAAATAATAAGAAGTAATCCCAATTATTTAAATATAAAACTAGAAAACAAGTCAATTATTAATAAATCATTTGATTTATTAGAAAAAGGATTAAAAAATAATGATTTAAAATTAATAGGAGAAGCTTGCACTTTAAGTGCTATAGCTAATGAAAATATTCATAAAAAGCCATATTTAAATGAAGTCATTGAAATAAGCCAAAGTATGAATGCTTATGGTGTAAATATTGCCCATAGTGGAACAGTTGTAGGCATTTTAATTGATGAAAATATGGATTATGAAAAAATAATAAATCATTTAAAAAACCAACCTTTAAGTGATTATTATAAAAAAATACATTTAGCAAATATTATAGGACATGAGAAGAGGGAGGAACTAGAATGGAATATGTTAAAGACCCTAAAATGATAGAAACAAAAAGTTTCGAAATCATACAAGGAATAATCGATGATATTAGGCCTGGATATAAATTTAAAAATGAAATAGAAGAAAAAATAATCAAACGTTGTATTCATACAAGTGCTGATTTTGAATATTTAGATATATTAAAAATATCACAAACGGCAGTGCAAACTATAATAGATGCACTAAAAGATGGATGTAGTATTTATACAGATACAAATATGGCACTTAGTGGAATTAACAAAATGAAATTAAATGCACTAGGTTGTGAATATAAATGTTTAGTTGCAGATGATAGAGTTAGAGATTTAGCTAAAGAAAAAAATATAACTAGATCAATGGCAGCTGTAGAAGTTGCTATGAGTGAAGAAGGTAAAAAATTATTCGTATTTGGTAATGCTCCAACTGCTCTTTATAAAACTATAGAAATGGTCAATGATGGTAAAGATGTAGAAGCTATAGTTGGTGCACCAGTAGGATTTGTTGGTGCAGCAGAATCTAAATATGAATTAGAAAAAACTGATATACCACATATTGTAGTTCAAGGAAGAAAAGGTGGAAGTAATGTGGCTGCTGCTATAATCAATGCAATTTTATATGCAATGTAGGTTTTAATTATGCAAGAGTATGTTTATATTGATGGAAAAAAATATAAAAGAGGATATACAACAGGTTCTTGCGCAGCAGCAGCATCAAAAGCTTCTGTTTATATGCTCTTAACTAATAAAAAAATAGAAAATATAAATATAGATACACCAAAGGGAATACCTCTAACACTAGGAGTTAAAAATATTGAACTTCGTGATAATAGCTCAACTTGTTCCATCCAAAAGGATGGAGGAGATGATATTGATGCTACACATAATATGAATATTTTCGCAAAAGCTGAGCTAATAAATAAAGAAGATGAAGATATTATAGTAACTGGTGGCATTGGGGTAGGTTTAGTAACTAAAAAAGGATTGAGTGTGGAAGTTGGCAAACATGCCATTAACCCAGTTCCTATGAAAATGATTAAAAGTGAAGTTTCTAAAGTTTTAGGAGAAAATAAGATACTTTTACCAAAGGATAAATCTTTGAAAATAACAATATTTGCTCCAGAAGGTGTAGAAATTGCCAAAAAAACTTTTAATCCTAGACTAGGTATAGTAGGAGGAATATCCATACTTGGAACTACAGGAATTGTGGAACCTATGAGTGAAGAAGGTTGGAAAAAATCACTATCCATAGAAATGGAAATGAAGAAAGCTCAAGGTCTTGACAAGATTATTCTTGTACCAGGAAATCATGGTGAAGAATTTATAAGAGAACATTTACAAATAGATATGAGTAATTGTGTAAGAATGAGCAACTTTGTTGGATATATGCTAAGTGAAGCAAAAAGAATTGGATTTAAAAAAATTCTTATGGCAGGTCATATTGGTAAGTTTATAAAAATATCTGCAGGTATATTTAATACTCACAGCAAAGTTTGTGATGCTAGAAATGAAATAATGATATCTAACTTAGCTTTAATGGGTGCACCTTTAGAATTTTTAAAAGAAATAAATAAATGTGTTACAGCTGAAGGTGTAGTGGAAATCATAGATAAAAGTGAATACACAGATATTTATAATATACTTTGCAATAAGTGTAAACAAAGAGCTGAGCAGTATCTACATAATGAAGTAGAAGTGGAAGTTTATATGTTCAAAATGGATAAATCAATGTTAGGAAAATCAGATAAAGCAGATTTACTTATGGAGGAATTTAGATGATTAATATTATAGGTCTTGGACCTGGTGAATTTGATTATATAACTAAAATGGGTGAAAAATTAATTTATTCTTCTGATATTTTAATTGGAGGGAAAAGAAATTTAGAATCCATAGAAAATTTTTCAGGAGAAAAAATTGTTCTTGGCAACAATCTTAAAGAAATTTTAGATTTTATAAAAAATAATCTTCATAAAAATATAAGTGTTATAGCATCTGGTGACCCTTCAATTTATGGAATAGGTAAATATTTATCAAATAATATTGAACATGAAAGCTTAAATATAGTAAGTGGAATAAGTTCCCTACAGTATATTTTTTCTAAAATATTTGTGGATATGAACGATGTTTATATAACAAGTAGCCATGGTAAAATACCTGATTTTGACTATATTTTATCTCACAAAAAAGTATGTATGGTGACTGATAGCAAAATTGGACCCCATGAAATTTGTAGAGAAATTCAAAAGAGAAATTTAGAAAAAACAGTAGTTGTGGGTGAAAACTTATCTTATGCAAATGAAAGAATTACTATAGGAAAAGCAAAAGATATCTTATCTGTAGACAAATTTGACATGAATGTGGTGGTGATACTAGATGAAAAATAATGAATTTATAAGAGGTAAGGTGCCAATTACAAAGGAAGAAGTAAGAGCCATCTCATTAAATAAATTAAATCTAAAAAGTGCTAAAACTTTTATAGATGTGGGTGCAGGAACAGGAAGTGTTTCCATAGAGGCTGCTTTAACTTATGATAATTTAAAAGTTATTGCCATTGAAAGAAATGATGTGGCAATAGATTTAATAAATCAAAATGTTAATAAGTTTAATCTATCAAATATAGAGGTGATTAAAGATTATGCACCAATTGATTTAGATGTAAAAGCCGATGGAATTTTCTTAGGTGGAACAGGTAATAACTTAGAAGAAATTATTAAATGGTCTAAGGATTTGCTAATACCAGGAGGAAGGCTTGTAGCAAACTTTATATTAATAGATAACTTTTATGATACGCTAGATTTACTAAAAAAATATAACTTTGTAAATCTTGATGTATCGCAATTAAGTATAAATAAATTAGAAAAACTAGGAAGTAGAGATTATTTTAAACCTCACAATCCTATTTTTATAATATCTTGTGAAAAAGGGGCAGAGAGAGAAGATGATAAATAAAGTACATTTTGTAGGAGCAGGACCAGGAGATAAAGAGTTAATAACATTAAAAGGATATAAATTACTATCAAATGCAGATGTGGTAATATATGCAGGTTCACTGGTAAATCCAGAGCTTCTTGAATATTGTAAAGAAGGATGCGAAATACACGATAGCGCTTATATGAATTTACAAGAAATAATTGAAGTAATGGAAAAAGGAATTAAAGAAGGAAAATCAGTTGTTAGACTTCAAACAGGAGATTTCTCAATTTATGGTTCTATAAGAGAGCAAGTTGAAGATTTAGCAAAATTAAATATAGATTATGATTGCACACCAGGGGTTAGCTCATTCTTAGGGGCATCATCAGCTTTAGGTGTAGAATATACAGTTCCAGAAATATCTCAATCAGTAGTAATTACTAGAATGGAAGGAAGAACTCCAGTGCCATCAAAAGAATCAATAGAATCTTTTGCATCTCACCAAACTTCAATGGTAATATTCCTTTCAGTTCAAGAAATAGAAAAAGTTGTAGAAAAACTAATAGATGGTGGATACAAAAAAACTACTCCTATAGCAGTTGTATATAAAGCAACTTGGCCAGATGAAAAGATAGTAAAAGGAACATTAGAGGATATAGCTCAAAAAGTTAAAGATGCAGATATAAGAAAAACTGCCTTAATAATGGTTGGAGAATTTTTAGGAAAAGAATATAACAACTCTAAGTTATACGATAAGGACTTTGTACATGAATTTAGAGGATAAAAAAATAGCGATTTTATCCATAACTAATGGAGGACGAGAAAAAGCCTTAGAAATTAAAAATCACCTAAAAAATACAGATGCATTTTTTATTAAAAAAGATAATGATTATAAAAATGAACAAATCATAGTTGTAAATAAATCATTGAAGGAATTTGTTTCTGAAATATTTGATAAATACGACTATTTAATTTTTATAATGGCAACAGGTATAGTTGTAAGAACTATTGCACCATTAGTTGTGAGCAAATTTAGCGATCCAGCAATCTTAGTTATGGATGAAAAAGGACATAACATTATAAGTTTATTAAGTGGTCATATGGGTGGAGCTAATGAAATGACTTTGTATATTAGCAATTTAATTAACTCTAATCCCGTTATAACAACAGCTACAGATGTGAATAAAAAATCATCTTTAGACATGATTGCAAAAAGTTTAAATGCTCATATTGATAATTTTAGAGATAATGTTTTAAAAGTTAACTCAATGATAGTTAATAATGAAGAAGTTCATATTTATATAGATGGAAATTACAAAATAAATTATCAAGGATTTACTTTATATGATGATAAGACAGATTTAGATAAAGTAAAAAGTTTAGTTGTTGTAACTAACAAAAAAGATATAAATAAAATGTTAAATAAAGATATAGAAAACTTAAATGAAAAAATTATTAAAGTTATTCCAAAAGATATAGTAATTGGTATTGGATGTAAGAAAAATACAGATTCAGACCATATGAAAAACTCACTTTTAAAATTTTTAGATGAATATAATATTGATATTAATGGGATAAAAGAAATTGGCAGTATAGAAATCAAAAAAGGGGAAAAAGCCATAATAGACTTAGCAAAGTTCTTAGATGTGGACTTTAAAACTTTTAGTGTGGATGAAATATCAAAAGTGGATTATCTATATGAAAAATCTCAGTGGGTTAAAAAAAATGTGGGAGTTTACTCTGTATCAGATCCAGTGGCCCATTTACTAAGTGAAGGAAGGGTAATAATAAATAAGCAAAAATACGATGGAATTACATTTTCAATAGGGAGAATTGATATATGATATACGTTATAGGAATAGGACCAGGTTCTAGAAATCTAATGACTGAAGAAGCAATAAAAGCAATAGAAGATTCTGAAGTAATAGTTGGATATAAAACTTATATAAACTTAATAACAGAGTTTATAGGCGATAAAGAAGTAGTTCAAAATGGAATGAGAAAAGAAATAGAAAGATGTAAACAAGCTATAGAAATTGCGAAAACTGGTAAAACAGTTGCTGTAATTAGTAGTGGTGATGCTGGTATTTATGGAATGGCAGGACTTATACTAGAGCTTTTAACAAAAGAAGAAGCTGATGTAAAAGTTAAAGTTGTTCCAGGAGTGACAGCAAGTATAGGAGCTGCAGCAGTACTTGGAGCACCAATAATGCACGATTTTTGTCATATAAGTTTAAGTGATTTAATGACTCCATGGGAAGTTATAGAAAAAAGATTAAGATTAGCTGCTGAAGCTGATTTTGTTATTTGTTTATACAATCCAAGAAGTAAAGGTAGAAGTGAGCACTTAGCAAAAGCCTTTGAAATAATGGGAGAATTTAAAGATAAATCAACTCCAGTTGGAATAGTTAAAGATGTGGCAAGAGAAGATGAAGAAAAAATAATATGTACATTTGAGACTATGGATTTTGAAAAAGTTGATATGACTACTATGGTTATAATAGGAAATAAAGCAACTTATATACATGATGACTTAATGATAACTCCAAGAGGTTATACAGTATAAAAATATAAACTTTGGAGGAGAAATAAGTGATATTAGTTTTAGGAGGAACATCAGATAGTATAGAATTATGCAATCTGTTGAATAAACATAATTTATCATATTTTGTATCTGTAACTACAGCTTATGGAAAAGAAATAGCTAGTAAATGTACAGATAAAGTACTGTTAAAAAAATTAACCATTGAAGATATGATTGAATTTATAAAAGAGAATAAAATAGATAAAGTAATAGATGCAACTCATCCCTATGCAGTAGAAGTATCGACAAATGCTATGAAGGCTTGTGAACTTTCAAATACAAGATATATAAGATTTGAAAGAGAATCTTTAATAAATCAAATAAACTACGATAATAAATATTTAGTTGAAACAGTTGAAGAGGCTTGTGAAGTGGCAAATAAAGTTGGTAATAACATATTTATAGGAACGGGAAGTAAAAATTTAAGTATTTATAAAGAACTAATAAAAAATAAAAATTTAATAACAAGAGTTTTGCCTACAAGTGAAGTATTAATTAGCTGTGAAAATTTAGGATTTAATGCAGATAATATTATAGCTATGAAGGGACCTTTCACACAAGAAATGAATGAGTCCACATATAAACAATATGATATTGATTTAGTTATTACTAAAGAAAGTGGTATAGCAGGAGGCTTTTTAGAAAAAGTAAATGCTTGTAAAACATTAAATATTCCAGTAGTAATAATAAAAAGAAAAGAAATGAACTACCCAAATACTATTGGGAATATTGAAAAATTAATAGATTTAATTTAAATAATATTTATTAGATTATTAGGAGAGAGAAATGAAAAAAGCTATATTAGTAGTGAGTTTTGGGACAAGCTATCATGAAACAAGAAAAAAGACTATAGAAGCATGTGAAAATAAAATAAAAGAAAGTTTTAAAGATTATGATTTTTATAGAGCATTCACATCAGGAATGATAATTAATAAACTGAAAAAAAGAGACAATATGTTTATTGACAATCCAAGTGAAGCATTAGAAAAATTATACAATGCTGGATATAAAGAAGTTGTGGTACAATCACTTCATATTATATGTGGAGATGAATACAACAAGTTAAAAGATATGGTTGCACAATATGAAGATAAGTTTGATAAAATTTCTATTGGAAGACCGCTATTAACATATATTGATGATTATAGAGAAACAGTTGAAGCAGTAAAAAAAGATTTAGATAAAATGGATATAGATGAAGCAGTAGTATTTATGGGACATGGAACAGAACATGAAAGCCACTCTTCGTATCCTGCCATAGAGTATATGTTTAGGGATTATGGAATAAATGCTTTTGTAGGAACTGTAGAAGGTTATCCTGAATTAGAACAAGTTATAAAAAAATTAAAAAATAGAAATATAAAAACAGTAGATTTACTTCCATTTATGTTAGTAGCAGGAGATCATGCTATAAATGATATGGCAAGTGATGAAGAAGATTCATGGAAGACTATTTTAGAAAAAGAAGGATTCAATGTAAAGGTTCATGTAAAAGGACTGGGAGAAAATCCATATATACAAGAAAAATTCAAAAATCATGCTCTAGATTGTATGAAAGAATTACAAGAAGCTAGTATTTAATATTGGAGGAAGAAGAAATGGCAAAATTTTATGGAATAGGGACAGGACCTGGAGATAGCTCTTTATTAACAGTAAAGGCCGTAGATACACTAAAAAATATAGACGTATTATATACTCCAGAAGCTAAAAAAGGTGGAGACAGTTTAGCTTTATCAATAGTAAAAAAATATTTACCTGAAGATTTAGAAATAAAATCTAGACATTTTCCAATGAGTAATGATAGTTTTGAAAAAATCCAAGTATGGAATGATGTTTCATCAGAGATAGTATCAGATGTTAAAGATGGTAAAGATGTTGGATTTATAACATTAGGAGACCCTATGATATACAGCACTTATGTATATGTAATGGAAAGATTAATGGAAGATATAGAAGTTGAAACTATACCGGGAATATCATCATTTTCAAATATAGCTTCAAATCAAAATTACCCATTAGTAATGGATACAGACCCTCTTATGGTAATACCATGTACAATGGAGGAAGAAAAAATTGATGAGGCTTTAGGAAAATACGATTGTTTTGTATTGATGAAAGTTTATAAAAAAATAAATATGATACTAGAAAAGCTTGAAAAATACGATTTAATAGATCATGCCATATTAGTAAGTAACTCATCTCAAGAAAGAGAAGAAGTATTTACTAATTTAAGAGATGATAAAATAGATGAGAAAATATCCTATTTCTCAACAATATTAGTAAATAAAAATCGTAACACAAGATAGTATTTAAATTCCTAAAAATTAAGGAGACATATTATGAAGATAGTAGTTGGAACTAGAGGTAGTAAATTAGCCCTTGTTCAAACTAATTGGGTAGTTGATGAATTAAAAAAAGCTAATCCAGAAATTGAGTTTGAAGTAAAGATTATAAAAACAAAGGGTGATTTAGTGACACATCTACCTCTACATAAAATAGGAGATAAGGGATTATTTACAAAGGAAATAGAACAGCAACTTTTAGATAAAGAAATAGATTTGGCAATTCATAGTATGAAGGATATGCCATCAAGCTTACCAGAAGGTTTAAAATTTGCAAGTATTCCAAAAAGAGAAGATCCAAGAGACGTTCTTGTTTTAAAAGAAGGATACAATGATATAAATGATTTGCCAAAGGGCGCTAAAATTGGAACTGGAAGCAAAAGAAGAACATATCAACTTTTAAAATATAGACCAGATTTAGAGATAGTTCCTATAAGAGGAAATATCGATACTAGAATAAGAAAAATAGAAGATGAAAATTTAGATGGAATAGTACTAGCTGCTGCAGGACTAAATAGGGCAGGTCTTAATCATCATATAAGTTATCATTTGCCAGTAGATATTATGATTCCAGCACCAGCACAAGGAGCTTTAGCCCTTGAAATAAGAGAAGATGATTCTAATATGGAAAAAATTATTTCTCATATTAAAGATGAAATGACAGAGATTCAAGTTGCAGCAGAGAGAGGCTTTTTAAGGGGAGTAAATGGAAGTTGTCATATTCCAATGGGGGCTTATTGTGAAATAAAAGATAATAAACTGAACTTAAGTGGACTTTATGGAGATGAAGAAGGAAATAAACTTGTAATAAAATCTATTACTGGAGCTATTGAAGAAGCTGAAAAAATAGGATTTGAATTAGCTAAAAATATACTTAAAGAGTATAATAGCTTATAGTAAATTTAAGGAGCATGAAATTATGAAAGGAAAAGTTTACTTAGTAGGGGCAGGTCCTGGAGATTATAAACTTATGACATTAAAAGGCTTAGAATGTATAAGAAAATCAGATGTAATAGTTTATGATAGATTGGCTAATATTAATTATTTAAAGGAAGCCAAAGAAGACTGTGAATTTATAAATGTGGGAAAAGCATCAAGTAATCATTTATTACCACAAGGTGATATAAATAGATTAATAGCTGATAAAGCATTAGAAGGAAAAGTAGTAACTAGATTAAAAGGCGGAGACCCTTATGTATTTGGTAGAGGTGGAGAGGAAGCTGAAATTCTTAGAAATGAAAATATTGACTTTGAAGTTGTACCTGGAATAACTTCTGCCATAGGTGGATTATGTTATGCAGGAATTCCTATAACTCATAGGGATCATGCTTCATCATTTCATGTAATAACAGGCCACCCAAGAAATGATGGTAAGGAAACAAAAGAAATAGATTGGAAAGCTTTAGCTCATGTTAAAGGAACACTAGTATTTTTAATGGGAATTGCTAATTTAAAACACATTAGCGAAAACCTTATAAAAGAAGGTAAAGATAAAAATACTCCAGTAGCATTTATAAGTTGGGCGACTAGATATAATCAAAGGGTTGTAACAGCAACACTGGAAAGTGCTTATGAAGTTGCTATAAAAGAAAATATAAAACCACCTACATTGATAGTAGTTGGAACAGTTGTAAATCTTAGAGAAAAGTTAAATTTCTTTGAAGAAAAACCGCTGTTTGGAAAAAATATACTTGTGACTAGAAGTAGAACTCAAAGCAGTACTTTAGTTGAAAAAATTTCTGATTTAGGTGGAAATCCAATAGAAATACCAACTATAAAAATAGAAAAGATTGAAAATAACTTAGAGTTAGAAGAAGAAATAAATAATCTTAAAGATTATTCATATATAATATTTAGCAGTAAAAATGCAGTAGATATATTCTTTGATAAATTAAATGAAATGGGATATGATTCAAGAGCCTTATATAATATAAAAATATGTGCAGTTGGTGCTGAAACTGCAAGACATATAAAAACAAGAGGAATTAATCCTGATATAGTTCCTAAAAAATATATAGCAGAAGAACTTTATGAAGAATTAAAAGATATTGTTGAAGAAAATGATAAAATTTTAATTCCGAGGGCAAAAAATGCTAGAGATTTTTTAGTTAAAAATCTAAGTGAAAAATGCTTTGTAAAAGAAGTACTTACGTATGAATCTGTAATCGATTATTCTAAAAAAGATGAATTACTAGATATAATGGAAAATGAAAATGTGGATTATATTACTTTTGCCAGTTCTTCAACAGTTAAAAACTTTATGACTTTAATTGGCAAAGATAATATAAAAAAATTAAGTGATACGAAAATAATTTCCATAGGAGATATTACAAGTAAAACTATTGAAGAATATGGATTAAAAGTTTATAAACAATCTGAGACAGCGACAATTGCAAGTATGATAGATGCAATATCTAATGATAAATTTAATTTAAATACAGGAGTATTAACATGTTAAGAAGACCAAGAAGATTAAGAAGTACAAAAGCTATAAGAAATTTAGTAAGAGAAACAAAATTACAAAAAGAAGACTTAATATATCCATTATTTATAGTTGATGGAGAAAATATAAAAAGAGAAATACCTTCAATGGAAGGCGTTTATCATTTTTCAGTGGATATGTTAGAAGATGAAATAAAAGAATTAACAGAACTTGGAATAGAACATGTATTACTATTTGGAGTTCCAGATGATGAGAAAAAAGATTGTTGTGCAAGTGAAGCTTTTAATCCAGAAGGTGCAGTTCAAAGGGCTGTAAGAAAGATAAAAGAAATAAATCCCCAAATGGATGTTATATGTGACGTATGTATGTGTGAATATACTGATCACGGTCATTGTGGAATATTAACAGATAGCGGATATGTACATAATGATAAAACATTAAATTATCTTGGCAAAATAGCATTAAGTTATGCAGAATCTGGAGCAGATATGGTAGCACCATCTGATATGATGGATGGAAGAATTGGGGCCATAAGAGAAATTTTAGATAATAATGGATTTGAAAATGTGGTAATAATGGCATACAGTGCTAAATATGCTTCAGCTTTTTATGGACCATTTAGAGATGCAGCAAATTCAGCACCTCAATTTGGAGATAGAAAAACTTATCAAATGGACCCATCAAACTCAAATGAAGCAATAGTTGAAGGTAAATTAGATGTAGCTGAAGGTGCTGACATAATAATGGTTAAACCGGCTCTATCTTATTTAGATGTAATTCAAAGATTTAAAGATAACTTTGATTTACCAATAGCAGCTTATAATGTAAGTGGTGAATACTCTATGTTAAAATTAGCTGTTAAACAAGGTTTATTAAATGAAAGTGCTATTTATGAAGCTGTTATGTCTATAAAAAGAGCAGGAGCAACTATAATAATCACTTATTTTGCTAAAGATATAGCTAAAATGTTAAAAAATAGCTAGTTATTAAAAGTGATAAATATATGGGAGGAAAAACTATGAGTAATAAATTTGTTTTATCATATAGTGGTGGAAAAGACTGTATATTAGCTTTATATAGAAAAATAGAGCAAGGAGATATTCCAGTAGCCTTACTGACTACAGTAAAAAAGTCATCTGAAGAAACTTGGACTCATGGTTTAAGTTTTGACTTACTAGAGCAAGTTAGCAAAAGTTTGGAACTCCCTATAATTTATGCCCAATGTGATGTATCTGAATATGAGGATGTATTTGAAGAAAAGTTAAGAGAAGCTAAAAAAATGGGCGCCACATCTGTAGTCTATGGAGATATAGATATAGCTCATCATAAACAGTGGGGAATTGATAGATCTAAAAATGCAGGTCTAGATTATGAATTTCCTCTTTGGCAAGAAGACAGAGAAAAACTTGTTTATGAAGTGATAGATAGTGGTTTTAAAGCTGTAATTAAAAAAGTAAACTTAGATTATTTGAGCGAAGATTTTTTAGGAAAAACACTTACTAAAGAATTAATTGAAAAAATTAAATCACAAGGAATAGATCCTTGTGGTGAAAATGGAGAATATCATACTTTTGTAGTTGATGGACCTATATTTGACTATAAAATAGATATAAAGTATGATAAATCAAAAATAGAAAATAACTGTGCGTTATCAATAATGTAAAAATAGAAATAAAATACCTTAAAGTTTAGTTTATAAAACATCTTTAAGGTATTTTTATTTGTAAAATTATTAGATTACAATATAATTAAAATTAAATAATTAAAATAGCAGGGAGTTAAAATGTTTTATCCAATAAATTTAAAAATAGATGATATGAAAATAGTTATTATAGGTGGAGGAAAAGTTGCCTATAGAAAGTGCATGAATTTTTTAGCTTTTAATAAAAAAGTTAAGGTAATAAGTCAGGATTTTATAGAAGAATTTGAAGAAATAAAAGATCAGATTGAAATGATAAAAGATAGCTATGATGAAAAATATATAAAAGATGATTTTGTTGTTGTGGCTGCAACTAATAATAAAGAAGTAAATCATAAGATAGGTATTTATTGCAGACAATATAACAAGTTAGTAAATGTGGTAGATGATAAAGATTTGTCTAATTTTACAGTACCATCCTTTGTTAAAAGAGGAGACTTGTTATTAAGTGTATCTACAGGAGGAAAAAGTCCTTCATTATCTAGTAAGATAAGAAAAGATTTAGAAGAAGTATATGATGACAGCTACGAAGAATATGTAAAACTTTTAGGAGAAGCTAGAGATAATATAATTGAAAATACTAGTGATATAAAAGAAAGAAGAAAAAAATTAAAAGAACTTGTAGACCTAAGTTTTGATGAACTTAGGGAAATAATAAAATTGTAAGAAAAAATAGAAATGATTTTGGAATATGTACTCTAAAGTCATTTCTATTTTTATTTTTAAAATAGGCTGTGTTTTAAATTCGCAATTGTTATATAATGTGAAATATGAACTGTAGAATTTAGAGGTGAGAATTATGAAGAATAAAATTTTAATTATAGAAGATGATATAGAGATTTCTGATATGCTAAATGATTATCTTTCTAAAAATAATTATGATACGAGTATAGCAAGAGATGGAATCAATGGTATCAAGATTGCAAAAGAAAATAATCCTGATTTGATTATCCTAGATATTATGTTGCCATATAAAAGTGGAGATGAAGTATTAAGAGAAGTTAGAAAATTTTCTGATGCACCTGTAATTATTTTATCTGCAAAAGAGAGCATACAAATGAAGGTAGATTTATTAAAAATAGGTGCAGATGACTATGTAGTAAAACCATTCGACTTATCGGAACTTTTAGCTAGAATTGAAACGAATTTAAAAAGATATGTAAAATCATTTAATCAAAAAATAATTTATAACTATAAAAATATAACATTAAATTATGATTTAAAAGAGGTATTAGTAGATGAAGATATCATAAGACTTACTTCAAAGGAATTTGAAATTTTGTATCTATTAATTAAATATCCAAACAAAGTATTTTCTAAAAAAAATCTCTATGAAGCTGTATGGGAAGATATGTATACTTATGATAATGATACAATAAACACTCATATAAGTAATATTAGAAAAAAATTAATATTGATTTAATTGAAACTGTATGGGGAATGGGATATAAGTTAAAATAAATTCTTTAGAGATTCTTTAGAAATTATTTTAGAAAAATTTAAACAAAGAATATTATTATATAAGGCAAAGGAGATGATGTAAATGTCAGAAATTATT
This sequence comes from uncultured Clostridium sp., assembly GCA_900557165.1. GTDB lineage: Bacteria > Bacillota > Clostridia > Peptostreptococcales > Peptostreptococcaceae > Terrisporobacter. The sequence goes on along the minus strand of USRS01000006.1, from coordinate 28,439 downwards.
TGCCAAACAGTAAATTTATCAAAAAAATATAAAGGTAACGTAGCACTTGAAAATGTAAATATTAACATCAAAAAGGGTGAAATTTATGGACTAATTGGAGAAAATGGTGCTGGGAAAACTACATTAATTAAAATTATTGCACAATTGATAAAACCAACAGAAGGTGACGTTAAATTATTTGGGAAAACTATGGAAAATGAATTATGCACACTACAAAGAAAGATTGGATATACAATAGAAAATCCAGCACTATATATGGATATGACGGCAAGACAAAATCTTGAGATAATACGTATACAAAAGGGAATACCAGGAACTAATGATATTGATAGAGTATTAAGCGTGGTCAACTTAAGTAACACTGGTAAAAAGAAAGTTAAGAATTTTTCATTAGGAATGAAACAAAGATTAGCTTTAGCAATGGCGTTAATAGATGATCCAGAGATTTTGGTTTTAGACGAGCCATTAAATGGTCTTGATCCCACTGGGATTTCTGAGTTAAGAAATCTTTTAAAAAAATTAAATACTGAAAAAAATATGACAATAATTTTATCAAGTCATATTCTTAGTGAACTTCATAAACTAGCGACTTGTTATGGAATTATGCATAAAGGAAAAATAGTTGAAGAGATATCGTCAGAAATTTTAGATGATAGATGTAAAAAACATATTTTTATAAAAGTTTCTGATATTAAAATTGCATCTATGATATTAGAAAAGGAGTTAGGAATTAATGATTTTATTGTCTATAATGACAGTATTATTAAGATATACGGTAACTTTGATAAATGTGCAGAAATAAATAAGACTTTAGTATTGAATAATATACTAGTTGAAGAAATTAGTATCAAAGGTGAGAACTTAGAGTCATACTTCACAAAAGTAATAGGAGGTAAGCTTTATGTATAATCTTTTGAAAGTAGAGATGTATAAGTTAAAATACAGTAAGGAATTATTAATTTGTATAATAGGATTATTTGTACTAGGCGCAATAAATATTTATTATGGTGGAGTATTAAATGGTAGAGAAGCCTTAACTCATCAAAGTCGTGAAATGTTTGGACTTATAGCATGTACTTTGTTTGCAACTACATATATTGGAAAAGATTTTGTATCTAAAACTATAAATCATACATTAACATCAGGTCATAAAAGAAATAAAGTCTTATTAAGTAAATATATATCTTATATTATCGCTTGTATAATTATTTTATTAACAAATTACTTGTTTATGGGTGGGTTATACAGTCTATTTTATGGTTGGGGACAGTCGTTTAATGGTGAAGAGTTATATTTTGTAATAGTATATATATCAGTGGGGATATTTTTTGATTTGTGTATTGCATCTATTCCATTTTTTATATGTGTTATAATAAGAAACTCAAGTATTGCAATAGCATTATCGGCAGGTGTAATTGGACTTATATTTGCACTATCTCAAATGCCTTGGGATACAGTCGCTTATAGTATAGGGAGTAAAAATACCTCATTAGGAACTACTTCGCTTATATTTAGCCTATTTTTTATAGCTATTACATACCTCTTATATTTAATTTGTAATTATAATTTTAAGAAAATGGACATACAATAAATTTCTATGAAAGGATGGATTATGGTATGTTAAAAGTTTTACTAGTTATAGGTATCGTATATACTCTAATCCGTTTTATATCATTAAAAAAACAATTAAGAAAAATTGAAAAACAGATTTACAGTAAAGAAAGAGTTAATATCACTTTGAATGACAAAGATGTAGAAAGATTAGCTGAAACTATAAATACTACTATGCAAGTGCAAAAACAACTTAGAATAGATATTATGAATAGAGAAGAAAGATTAAAACAGAATATTTCTGATATAGCTCATGATCTAAGAACACCACTTGCATCTATTAGAGGTTATATAACTCTTTTAAAAAATTGTACAGAACAAGAAAAGAAAGAATATTTAAATATTATTGAAAGGAAATCTGAAGAGTTAAACTTATTAATCAACAATTTTTATGAAGTATCTTTATATGATAATAGTAGTTTGGAAATACAGACTACATCAATAGATATTGTACAAATAATTATGGAAATTGTTATTTCTAATTATTCTTTGATAAAAAATAATGAAATTGAAATAAATAATAGATTACCAGAAAAGCAAATAAAAATTTATGGAGAAGAAATTATATGTAAAAGAATAATTCAAAATTTAATATCTAATTCAATTAAATACTCAACTGGATATATTTCAATTGAACTTGATGAATTTGACAATGAAGTAATATTCATTATTAGAAATAGTGTTTTAGACTTAAAAAAATCAGAATTAGAGCATTTATTTGAAAGATTTTATACTGTAGATAAATCTCGTAATAGTAGTGGTAGTGGATTGGGACTATATATTGTAAAATTATTACTTGAAAAAATTGGTGGAGAAGTAAAGGTTGTAAGTTTAGAAGGGGATATTTTAAGCATTTCTATTATGTTTAAACCTTTTATTAGTTTAGACTCATAAGTACCAAAAATATAATGAGGTTATAGAAAATTGACATATGCAATAAAAATGAACATTTTTAATATAATGCGAACTTAATAAAGAGTTGTATGTGTTTATTCATACAACTCTTTATTTTTTATTATTCAAATTTATCTAATTTCAACACTGTGTTAAAACATAGCCTTAAAATAAAAATAAGTTTTTGTGAACTTTTTTAATATTTAGGTGTCTTAATAGTATATAGTAAATAATGAATTAAAAAATGAAATGAGGTGCTACAAGTTTGGGAGAAAAAGAGCTTTTAGATAAGGCCAGGCAGGGTAATAAACATTGTTTAAACTTACTACTGCAAAATAATTATCAAATGCTCTACGGATTTTTAATAAAGTTGACAGGGGACAAAGATTTAGCAGAAGACTTAGTACAAGACACCTTATTAAAAGCATCTTTAAACATAACTAAGTTTAGAGGAGAGAGTAAATTTTCTAGTTATTTGATTAAAATTGGAATAAATACACATAAGAATTATCTTAGGAAAAATAAAATAAGAACAGAAAATGATAATTTTGAATTGAAATCTAGTTATGATGGAGAAGAGGATTTGATAAATCATATAAGGTTTAAAGAAGCTATAAGTCATTTAAATAATATGCCTTATGAAAAAAGAATTTCTTTTATTTTGAAACATTATTATGGTTATTCAATTGAAGAAATATCAGAAATACTTAAAGTATCTCAGGGAACTACAAAATCTAGAATACATAATACTATGAAAAAATTAAGAGAATTATTAAGTTAAAAGGAGGTAGAACATTGGATTATATAAATGATGATAAATTAGAAGAAATGGGATATATAAAAGAAATAGATACACTAGCTATAGTTGAAAAAGCATCTAAAATAAAAGAAAAAAGAAAAAAGAGACTACTAATTATATGTTTTACTTTGATGAGTGTTGTATCTGTTTTAGGACAAGGTTTATTTATGTTTTTATTTGATGTAAGTACTTTAATTAAAATTGGAATAAAAATGTATATATTTGTATTAGTGGTAGTTTCATTAATTTTAATAGAAAAGAGAGAGGGTAGTTTATGTTAGTAGGTAGTAAACAGCTTATATTAATGTTTATTGTACTGTTTTTAATATTTTCCTTTGGAATTGGACAAGTTGTATGGATTTATTTAGATAGTAAAAAAAGAGAAGATAAGTGGGGGATTTTATGGTCAATATTGGCTATAACACCACTTTTTATTCCTATATTATTACCATTACCATTAATAGTTTATTTATTAGTAACTAGAGCATTTTCATTAAAATGTCCTAATTGTAGAATAAAAATATCCAGCAAGTTTTCTTCTTGCCCAAATTGCGGGTGGAAGTTAAAAGAAAAATGTAAATCTTGTGGTAATCCATTGAAAGATGAGTGGAATTACTGTCCATATTGTAATTGTGAAATAAAGGGAGAATGATTATGAGGATAATAAAAAATAATAGAAAAGTTTTTGTGGGAGTAATTATAGGAGCAGCATTAATTGCAATTATACCAACTATATTAGTATATATGTTATCAAAAATGTCTATAGGGATTGAAGTTGGAGATAGTATGGAAGTTGTTGAGGAAAAAATAAATACTTATTTTGAGGATGGTGGATTTGAAAAAGATATAGAAAATGCCCTTAGAAAAAAGCCAAGTGGAGATTTTAATATATATACATATGCATCAGGAATTGAAGAAACTATGGAAATAGAAAAGAAATTGAAGTTAAATTGTCCAACGCTGATGGAAATAAGCAGGTTGGAAACTGGAAAAGAATATAATATAAAATTATATTCAGATTTTTACGAAGGAAATAAGAAAGTTAGTACTGAAGTGTTGATGTCAAAAAATATTGTTGGAACACCAAAGATGCAAATAATTTATAGTGATACTTTTATGGATGGAGGCAGTAGAAGAGATATGACTATTTACTTTGTTCAAAATAATAAAGTACTTGATAGTATAAAATACTACTGTCCTACAAACTATAATGGAGCTTCATTCACTCAAGATGCAGATTTAAATATAAATGAGAATATTCCAATTATGGGATTTACTAGAGGAATAAAAGTAAATGGAAAATATAAAACTTACTATGCTGACTTTCATAAAAGTAAAGATAAAATAGAGAAATCTATTCAAAGAAAATTAGATAAAAATGAAAAAATGGTAATTCTAAGATTAGCTATAAATGAGAATTAAAAAATTAGTATAAATACTCCTGAAAGATAAAAACTAATTTTAAAAGAAGTTTTAGGAGGTAATATAAAATGAAAGTAACATTTCAAGGAAATCCAATAACACTAAAAGGAACACAAGTAAAAGTAGGAGATACAGCTCCAGACTTTACAGTTGTAGATAATGATTTAAATCCACTTAAACTTAGTGATACAAAAGGTAAAAGAGTATTTTTAACAGTACCATCTATAGATACTTCAGTTTGTGATACTGAAGTTAGAAGATTTAATCAAGAAGCAACTAAATTAGGTGAGGATGTAACTATATATACTATATCTATGGATTTACCATTTGCCCAAGGAAGATGGTGTGGTGGAGCTGGAATAGATAGAGTAAAAACAGTGTCAGATTATAAAGATAGGGAGTTTGGAAATAATTATGGAGTTTATATAAATGAGTTAGGACTTTTATCTAGAGCAGTCTTTATAGTAGATGAAAATAATAAAGTTGTATATGTGGAATATTTAAATGAAATAACTGAAGAACCAGATTATGAAAAAGCATTAGAAGCCCTTAAATAAAATAATCCAGGGAGAGTATTTTACTTTTCCTGGATTTTTATTTTTTATTTTCAGCTAAAAGCTTTAAAATATTATTTTTATGATAGTTATAAATAGATTCATTTAAAACATTATCTGAGTAACAAACTTTTTTCTCAATTAAATATAAACCATGAACGTGATGAATTAAATTTTCACAGCGGTCAAAACGGCTATATAAAGTATTTAAGCGATAAGATTCATTAGATAAAGGTAATTCATCAACTAGGTGATTGTAGTATTCTTGTAGAGAATCAAATTTTTCATTAAGTTTTTTATAAGATAAAGAAAAATCCAAACCTTCTATCATGGAATTAATAATATTTATGCAATCATCATAAGCTAAGTTAAAAGATTTCCACAGATGATCTATATACTTATGTCTACTTACACCAAAATTAACAATTAAAGCTATAATAACACCTACCAACGTATCTATGGTACGCATTATAGAGTAAGTAAGAGGATGATTATTGCCAACACCCAGGCAAATAGAAATAAAAGTAACAGAAGCGATGGCAGAAGAGTCATAAATTTTAAGTTCATTGCAAAGATGAATAATAAAAATAACACCTAAAGTTGCAGAAATTATATTAGTAAACAAAAAACGGGCACATAAATAACCAACTAAACCACCGACTAAAGTTCCAATAATCCTAGAAAAAGAATCATCTAAGGAGTTTTTTATTGTATTTTTTATGGAAAATATACAGACAGAAACAGTATAGACAGGTGTTTCCACAATGCCCAAATAACCAGCAAAAGTTGCAAGAAAAACAGCAATACCAGTTTTAATATTTCTCATTCCTATTTTTTTCATATAGAACTCCTTTATTGTATAAGTTAATTAATAATATTATTTCTATTGTTGAGGAAGATTATTATTAGAATTTTCTTTGATATAAAGATGTTTGGTAACGAATAAATGAATTGGAAATAAAAAAACTATTCACTTTTTCTGAAAATACAATATAATAGAAAGGTATTATTTTTTAAGAAATGAAAAACAATAATGTTTTTACATATAAATTCAACAAGATATTTGACTATATTGGAGGAAACAATATGAAAACTATAAAGAAAATAGTAATAACTGGAGGTCCTTGTTCTGGTAAAAGTACAATGCTTAACTTAATAGAAAATACTTTTAAAGAAAAAGGATATAAGGTTTTAATAGTTTCAGAGACAGCAACAGAATTAATAAGAGGTGGAATTTCACCCCTTGGCGGAAAAGAAAATATGTTCATATTCCAAGACTATCTTTTAAACCTTCAATTCAAAAAAGAAGAAGTTTATGAAAAAGCTGCAGCTGAAATGGATGCAGATAAAATAATAATACTTTATGATAGAGGATTATTAGATAATAAAGCCTATGTTTCAAAAGATGAATTTGAAGTTATATTAGATAGATTTGGGACTACTGAAAATGAATTAATAGATAGATACGACTTAGTATTACACTTAGTTACTACAGCTAATGGGGCTGAAGAACACTATACACTTGCTAATAATGCAGCAAGAAGTGAATCTTTAGATGATGCAAGAAAATTAGACGAATTAACAATGAATGCTTGGGTTGGACATCCTCGTTTAAGAATATTTGATAACTCTACAGATTTTGAAGGAAAAGTTGAAAGAGTATTAAAAGAAATCTACAATGATTTAGATGAACATATGCCAACGGGAACTATACGTAAGTACTTAGTAAATGTGGAAAATATAGACATAGATAGTATAATAAATACTTCAGAAAAAATGGATATAGTTCAACATTATCTAAAATCTTCTAATTCAAATGTGGAAAGAAGAATTAGACAAATAGGAAATGGAGAAAACTATTCATATTACTATACAGAAAAAGAAAAAGTTAATAACTATAGAACATTTAGAAAAGAAAAGAAAATAAGTGATAAATTATACTTAACTTATCTATCAGAAATAGATAACCAACTTTTCACTATAATAAAAACTCGTCATTGTTTTGTATATGAAAATCAATACTTCAAATTAGATGTATTTAACAATGATAAAAAATATGGAATATTAGAAATAGAAGCTACAGATCAAAATGGAAAGATATTACTTCCAGATTTCTTAAATATAACAGCAGATGTAACTAAAGATTCAATGTACTCAAATTATGAAATTTCAAAAAGAAATTATGTAGGTAAATAGATATGAAGCACTTTCATAAATTATATGGAAGTGCTTTTTGATTCTTAAAAAGAATAATCCAAATAAGTAAAATAGTGCTACTATTTAAGTAAGCTGACCCTAAAGTATCATCTGAAGGGGAAGGTAATCATAATATTGATTTAATCTGATTACGAAGACTAGTTTTAAGTAAAAAGATATGGAAATAATAAATTTATTTTTAGTAATTTAAATTTATATATCCATCTTCTAATTTGTCAGCAAAACATTTTTAGGAGGAAAAAATATGATTTATGATCCAAAATCAAGTAAAGCAGAAGAATTTATCAATCATGAGGAAATTTTAGAAAGTTTAGAGTATGCAAAAGCAAATAAAGATAATAAGGAATTAATAAAAGAAATATTAGATAAAGCAAATAAAGCAAAAGGCTTAACTCATAGAGAAGCTGCCCTACTATTAGAATGTGAAGATAAAGAATTAATTGAAAAAATGTTCATATTGGCAGAAGACCTTAAAAAGAGATTTTATGGTAATCGTATAGTAATGTTTGCACCTCTGTATTTATCAAATTATTGCGTAAATGGATGTATATATTGTCCATACCATGCTAAAAATAAAGAAATTGCAAGAAAGAAACTAACACAAGAAGAAATAAAAAGAGAAGTTATTGCACTACAAGATTTAGGACATAAAAGGCTTGCATTAGAAGCTGGTGAAGATTCAAAGAATAATCCAATAGAATACATATTAGAATGTATAAATACTATTTATAGCATAAAGCATAAAAATGGAGCTATAAGAAGAGTTAATGTTAATATAGCTGCAACAACAGTTGAAAATTATAGAAAATTAAAAGAAGCAGGAATAGGAACTTATATTTTATTCCAAGAGACTTATAATAAAGAATCTTATGAAAAACTTCATCCAACAGGACCTAAACATGATTATAATTATCATACAGAAGCTCATGATAGAGCTATGGAAGCAGGAATAGATGATGTAGGCCTTGGGGTATTATATGGACTTAGTACTTATAAATATGAACTAGTAGGAATACTAATGCATGCAGAGCATTTAGAAGCTCGATTTGGCGTTGGTCCACATACTATAAGTGTGCCAAGACTTCGTCCAGCAAATAATATTGATGTTTCAGACTTCCCAGATGCATTATCAGATGAAATATTCCAAAAGATAGTAGCTATAATACGTTTATCAGTACCTTATACAGGAATGATAGTTTCAACAAGAGAATCTCAAAAAACTAGAGAAAAAGTTTTACATTTAGGTGTTTCTCAAATAAGTGGAGCATCATCAACAAGTGTTGGAGGATATGCTGATAGAGCAGAAGGTATTAAAGAGGAAATAACAAGTGCTCAATTTGATGTGGATGATGATAGAACATTGGATGAAGTTGTTAATTGGTTACTAGATATGGATTATATACCAAGTTTTTGTACAGCGTGTTATAGAGAAGGAAGAACAGGAGATAGATTCATGTCCCTATGTAAAAGTGGTCAAATAGCAAACTGTTGTCAACCAAATGCTATTATGACTTTAAAAGAATACTTAGAAGATTATGCGTCTGAGGAAGTAAAAAAATCAGGAGAAGCATTAATAGAAAAAGAAGTTAAAAAAATACCTAAAGATAAAGTAAGACATATAGTAGAAGATAGATTACTTAAAATAGCAAATGGAGAACGTGATTTTAGATTTTAATTTATAAATTTAACGTCATTTTAAAGAGGGTGCCTATGGTATCCTCTTTTTTAATCAAAATAAATAAGGATAATTAATATGTATTATGAATATTATTTTGTAATGAAACAAAATTTGAGGTGATAAAATTTGAAATTAATTTCTTACAACATACATGTTGGTATGGATGAATTTAGAAGATTTACCTTGTTTCAACTTATAAAATATTTGAAAGAACAAGATGCAGATATTATTTGTTTGCAGGAAGTTTTATATTATCAATTTAATCTTATGAAATTGCTTTTAAAGATGGACGGCATATTTGGTCTTCATGTTAATAATAAAAAAATGAAATTTGGCATTTGTATTTTAAGTAAAAGAAAAATAATAGAAAGTAATCATTTCTTACTTACTAGTAAAAAAGAACAGAGAGGGCTGTTGAGTATTAATAGTACAGATTTACTTATTATAAATACCCATTTAGGTTTAGATAGTGATGAAAGAAAGTTACAAATAAGTGAAATATTAGATTTTGCAAAAGGTAAATGTGGTTATATTATAATTTGTGGAGATTTTAATGAGAAAAATATAAATTTATTTTCTTACAATGATATAGCAAAATATTTATCAAAAGATATGAAACCTACCTTTAATAAACATAGAATCGACTATATTTTTATGAGTAAAAATATAAAACCTAAATATTATGAGGTGGATGAAGTATTTTATTCAGATCACTTTCCTATTATTGTGGAGATATAAAAATTTAATAAGATTACTTTAATTAATAGAAGGAGGAATATTTATGAGTAGTAATGAAAATCTACTTCAAATGGTTTTTGATGGAGTTTGGGAAACAGGGGAAATGATATTTAAATATTTTACTAAAGAAGAAGTAAAAAAAGCTCCCTTGGAGATATTTTTTGAAAAAGTTGGTTTGTGTAACAAAGATCAAGAATATCCTAAATTGGTAGAAAAAGTTGTAAAAGAAAATAAAGAAATTTATAAAGTTCAATGTCCTATAGGCCTTGGAAAGTCAGATTTTAAAAAACATGCAGATGCTTTGGAAGTTTTTTTAGGAAAAGATGTTGAAATTAAATCAACTAAAGGATTTATATATATAGAAATGACTTTTTTATAAAAAATATAATTTGAATTTACAGAAAATTAAAATTTTATTGACTATTCTAACATATACCCCTTATAATAGATACATGGGAAATATAAAGGGAGACATTTAAGGAGGTCATAATGAAGAAAATTAATAAAGATATAATAATAGTAGGATTTGCATTATTTGCAATGTTTTTCGGTGCAGGAAATTTATTATTTCCACCATTTTTAGGACTTATAACAGGTAAAAGTTGGTTAATTGGATTCTCAGGATTTATTTTAGCAGATGTAGGTTTATCATTACTTGCAATACTTGCCATAGCAAAATGTAGTGGTGAAGTTGGTAAAATATTTTCAAGAGCAGGTCATAAATTATCTATTGCTCTAGCATGTGCAATAATGATTTGTATAGGGCCACTTCTTGCTATACCAAGAACAGCAGCAACAACATTTGAAATGGGTATTCAGCCAATATTTAATAATTTTAATGCAGTGATATTTTCAGTAATATTCTTTGCAATAACATTATTATTAACAATAAAACCGTCAAAAGTTGTTGATATAATAGGTTCTTACTTAACACCAGCTCTATTAATAGCATTATTAGTATTAATAGGAATGGGAATATTTAATCCATTAGGGAATATTGAACCATCAACAATAGATAATGTGTTTTCAGAAGGTATATTCCAAGGGTATCAAACATTAGATGCACTAGGAGCAGTTTCTTTAGGAGCAATAGTTATAACAAGTATCGCAAATAAAGGATATACTAAAAAAGAAGAGCAATTTAGTATAACATTTAAAGCTGGATTAGTAGCAGGAGCAGGTTTATTTTTAGTTTACGGAGGATTAACATATCTTGGAGCTACAGTATCAACTATGTTTGATACAACTGTATCTCAAGCAGGACTTATAGTTTCTATAACAGAGATGTTATTAAGATTACCAGGTAAAGTAATACTTGGAATAATAGTTGCACTAGCATGTTTAACTACAGCAATAGGTTTAACATCTGCAACTGGTCAATACTTTGCCAAACTTACAAATAATAAATTAAAATACGAGGTAGTAGTTACAGTAGTATGTTTATTTAGTTTAGTAGTATCTAATTTTGGCGTTAGTACAATAATACAATTCTCAGCGCCAATATTAACATTTGTATATCCACCAACAATAGTTTTAGTAGTATTCACACTATTTGGTGATAATATTAAAAATGATAATGTATTTAAATTTGCAACATATGCTGCACTATTTATAAGTATATTAAATATAATAAGTGACTTTGGAGTTAATGTTCCAGTAATAAAGAGCTTACCATTAGCTAGTTTAGGATTTAACTGGGTAGTACCTGTAGTTATAGCTGCAGTAATAGGATATTTTGTTAAATCAAGAAATAATTTACAATCTAAATTAGAAAAGAAATCGGCATAGAGATTTAAATAAATATAAAAGCCATTTAGCATATCAAATTTATAAGCTAAATGGCTTTTTTCTATGGGGAACTTTGTTATATATCTTAGTAATAGAGAATTATTTTAATTCATAAATATTAATAGTACATAAAAATAAAAGGAGAATTAATATTTATGGAACGTGAAATAGTTGTTATAGGTGCAGGAATTTCTGGCTTAACTGCGGCAGCTCTTCTTGCAAAGAAAGGTTTTTTTGTAACTGTCATAGATGCTCAATTTAAACCAGGAGGATCATGTGGTATTTTTAAAAGAAGAGATGTTATATTTGAGCAAGGTTGTGCCATGATATATGGATTTGGAGAGAGGGGATTTAATCCTCATAGATTTGTTTTTAATATTTTAGAAGAACCAATAGATATAATAAAACATGATGCCTTGTATTCTATAAATTTTAACAATAATAAAATTATTTTTTATGAAGAAATGGAAAAATTCACAGATCAATTGGGACGTATATTTCCAACTGAAAAAGAAAATTTTAAAAGATTTTATAGGGATTTAAGTGACTTATACTTAAAAGTAATAGCAGAGCAACCCACATTTACTACACCTGACGTGGTTACAAAGGAGCAAGGATTAGAACAACTTAAGAGTCATCCAGTTGCATATATGAAATTTTTAGGATTTATGAATAAAAATACAGAATACTTACTTAAAAAGTATTTTTCATCTAAGGAAGTATTTGATTTTTTTGATAAGCTGACTTCTACTTATTGTTATACAAATGTTTATGAAACACCAGCCATATTATCAGCAGTAATGTTTGTAGATAATCATTTTGGAGGTAGTTATTATCCGGCTGGTTCTACTTTAAATTTAATTGGAAAATTAGAAAAAGTCATAGAAGAGAATAATGGAGAGATGATTTATAACAAAAAAGTAGAAAAAATTTTAATTGAAAATAATAAAGTTTATGGAGTTAGGTTAAGTGACAATAAAATCATTAAATGTAATAAGGTAATAAATTCGGGAAATGTGTGGAATTTATACAATAATTTAATTGATGATAATTTATGTATTAAAAGTAGAAAATGGGCAAATTCCTTAGTTCCAACTTATCCATCAGTAGTTTTTTATGGTTTAGTAGAAGAAAAAGTTATACCAAAAGATACTCTTCCCATTGAAATGCTAATTAGTAATACTGAAAAAATAGATGAAGGTGAAATTACACTCTATATTCTTAGTAAGGATGATTATACTCTTTGTCCAAGGGGATATGAAACGGTAATTGCTATTGGGCCAACTTTCAAAAAATGGCCTGGTAATAAAAATGAAGATTATCATAATAGTGACTATTTAAATATGAAATCAATGGAAGAAAAAAGAATTTTAAATGTTTTAGAAAGAAAATTCCCAGGATTTATAAATAGCTTATCTTATTTTGAATTAAGTACACCAAAGACATTGCAACGACTAGTTATGAAGGAAAATGGAGCTGTTGCAGGACCTAAACAACAATTGGGTCAACATATGCTAAAGAGACTTAAAGCCAAGTCAGAGGTAGAAGGTCTTTATAACTGTGGAGAATCAACTGTTATGGGAACAGGAACACCAGCAGTAACAGTATCTGGTATAAGTGTAGCAAATCTTATTTTAAGAGAATGTAATATGGAGGAATATGAAAATAAGAATATTAAAAAAGATTATGTAAGAATTGTACAAAAACCATATAAAGGAGAAAATTTAGAAATAGGCCATAATGATTTGGAAAATAGGATAGGTAAACTAGCTATGAAATGTCAGTATTGCATGAATCCTAGTTGTGAAAAAGTCTGTAATAAATGTGTACCTATTAGAGATATAAATAGAAGAGTATCTGTGGGAAATTTCTATGGAGCAAAAAAACTTATGAAAGAATATAGAATCAACCCATGCATAGATTGTGAAGAAAAATCTTGTGAAAAAGCATGTGTAAGAAAAAAATTTGCTGAAGCTGTAAATATAAAAGAAATAAATAGTAATTTGACTAAAATATAAAGGAGGATTCTTATGTATATTCTCCAAATAGAGAATTTATATAAAAAATATGATAAAACAGAAGTTATAAATAATGTGAGTTTCTCTATAAAAGAAGGAGAAATATACGGACTTTTAGGACCTAATGGAGCAGGAAAAAGTACTATTATAAAATTAATTGCTGGAATTGAGCAATTGGATAAAGGCAAAATAATATTTGAAGAAAAGGAAACCAATGTAAATAAGTATAAGAAAAATTTAGGAATTGTAGCTCAAGATATCGCTCTATATCCTAATTTTACTGCTTATGAAAATATTTCTTTTTTCTGTTCTCTTTATTCTTTTAAAGGCAAAGAGCTTAAAAAACATGTGGAGAATTCTTTGGAATTTGTAGGTCCTAAAGATTATAAAAATAAAAAGGCAAAAGAATTTTCAGGTGGCATGATGAGAAGATTGCATTTAGCTTGTGCCATAGCCCACAATCCAAAGCTTATTATTATGGATGAGCCCACAGTGGGTATAGATCCAAAATCAAGAAATAATATATTACAGTCTGTAAAAAAATTGAGAGATAATGGGGCAAGTATTATTTATACATCTCATTACATGGAAGAGATTGAAGAAATTTGTGATAGGATATGTATTTTGGATAAAGGAAAAATTGTAGCTGAGGGAAGTTCAAATTATTTAAAATCAAATTTTACTAGAGAGAATATTTATACCATAGTTTTAAAAAATAAAGTTGAAAATATTGAAAAATTTATTATGAAAATTGATGGCATTGAAAATATAAGTATTAATGATAAAGTTATGCAGTGTATATATTCAAAGGATAAAAATATTTTACAAAAACTCGTAAATACAATTTTTAATAATGGTGGTGTAATAGAAAGTATAAAAAATGAATCACCCACATTGGAAAATGTATTTTTAAATCTTACTGGGAAAAGATTAAAAAATTAATATGAGGTGGATAAAGTTGATTTTGTTAACTCTAATAAAAAAAGAAATAAAGGAGTTTTTTAGAAGTAAAAGTGATATAATTGTCATGCTCATATTCCCAGTAATTCTTATTTTTGTTATGGGAAAGTCACTAGATAATTTGATGAGCGTGGAGAAAAATATATTTAATAATAAAACTATATACTATAGGATAAATGCTCCGATTAATAATGAAAAGAATTTACAAATTTTTTATGATTTTATGATTAATTTCGAGAAAAAAACAAATGTGAAATTTATAGAAAATAAGAATTATAAAGAAGCTATAAATGATGTAAATAATAATAAAGCCATATGCTTTATGGATATTTATGATAATAAAATTAATTATTTTAGAAATGAGAAAAAAGAAAGTACAGAAAGTAAAATATTTAGAAATTTATATGAACAATATAGGAGAAAGTATTCTTTTTTACAAACAATTAGCAAGTCTAATTTAAATCAAATGACAAATCTATCAAATTACCAGATGAAAATTTCATTGAAAGATGAAAATATAAATGAAGAAGAAATAAACTCTTATACATATTACACTTTTGCTGAGCTAATCTTAATTATTTTATATATATCAACATTAACATCCATATCTATGTATAAGGAAAGGTTTTTACATACCATGACTAGATTGAAAGTTTCTAATACTAATAGATTTAATATACTTGCATCAAAAATAGATTTGGGAATAATTATAGGATTAATGCAAACACTTGTGGTTTATATTGTAAGTGCTAAATTACTTCATGTTAATTGGGGAGATAACTTAACTTATATAATGCTTGTTTTAATTTCGTTTATAATATTCAGTTCAGTCTTAGGAATATTTATATCCATGATTTTTCATAATCAAAAAACAGCCTACACAGTTAATAATATTCTTATAATTATAATGGGATTTTTAGGTGGATCTTATGTTCCTATTTGTCTCGTAAAATCATCGAGAATTACAAATTTTCTTTGTAATATTATGCCAAACTATTGGGCTAATATTGCTTTACTTGGACTACATTATAATATGGAAACAAAATATTATATTATTTCCATACTTATATCACTTAGCTTATCACTTATTATGTTGATAGTGGGAAATTTCATATCAAAGCAAAGGGTTGGTGGTAACTTTGATTAGTCTAATAATAAATACCATGAAATTACTTATGAAAAAGAAAAGTTATATTCTAATGGGAGTTATATTACCAGCCCTTGTAATAATATTTTTTACTTTTGAGTTTGGAAGTGAATATAAATTTAAAGTAGGAATAATAGATAAGGATAATTCTTATGTATCTGAGGAAGTTATAAAAGTAATAGATGAATTAGAAGATGTAGAGACTGTTAATATTAAAGAAAAAGATTACAAGATGCTTTTAGTTAGCCAACAAATTCAAATGGCTATAATTATAAACGATGGTTTTCAAGAAAAACTTTTAAATAATGAGGATAATAATATAATAATAAAATCTATTAATGAAAGTGATGTAAATGCAGTTGTAAGAACTATGATAGAGCTAAAATGTGAAGATTTATCAATGATATCAAATATAAGCGATAAAGATATAAATAATTTTAAAAGAATTAATGAAAATTATAAAGATGAAGGTACAAAGTTAAGTTTAAATGACATAGATGAAAGTAGGCCACAAATTGAAAAATCTCTGGGATTAATCATATTTATTGTATTTATCATTTGTGGAAATATAGCTAATTTTTTGATTGAAGATGAGGAAAATAAAACAAAAATTCGTATTCTTAGCTCGGGAATAAGTAAATGGAAGTATTATTTTTCCTTAGTTTTTGTCTTTTATATAATGTCATTTTTAACTATTTTTGTTTATTATTTGATGTGTAAAATATTTAGTATAAATTTTGGCATGGAAAATAGTGTGGATTTTCTTATTGTGATGATATTTTTAAATCTATTAGCTTTAAGTTTTAATTTATGTATAGTTTCTTTTACAAGAAGCAGATATACTTCAACTATAGTAAATATATTAATAATAGTTCCTTGTTGTATGTTAAGTGGTGTATTTTGGGATTTTCATGTTATGACAGATAGTTTGCAAGAAATAGGGCGTTTTATGCCAACTAGATGGGTTATACTTTCTGTTGAAACATTACAAAGAACTAATAATTTACAATGTATAAGTAGATATTTATACTCACTTACACTACTATCAATTGTATTTTTTGTAATAACTTTTATTAAATTAAGAACAAATAAAGAAATTTAAAATTTATGAAATCACCACAAAATAGTTGTATATCATAACCAGAAAAAGGCAGTTTGATTTTTGTAGGATATCCAACTTCAGGTTTAATTATCAATTCAAGATTTTCACTATAAGTACTATTTTCATAAGGTAAAATACCAACTAAAATTGATCTATCTTGAGAGTGTTCATCAATTATATTGGCAGAAATACTATCTATAACAACTTTATTATCTAAATCAGCCATGGCAGACCTCCGTATATATAAACTTATTTTTTATTAAAATATGAAATTGAATAGTATTATGTTAATATTATTAGAGCTAATTTAATGTGGATTACCTTAAGGAAAAAGAGGGTAATATAGATAATACGTTTAATATATTGTAAAATAAAAATTACTATAGGATTTAGAAATAAAAATTAGGAGATGAGATAATTGATAAGAGATAGAGTTAGAATAGTATATAGAAATAATTATGAAAGAATAGTTGAAGAAAGTAATGTGAGAAATTTTAGAGCATTAATAGATTGGATGGAAGAATTTAATGAAGGTAATCAAGTACCATCATTAGTCTTATTTGGGAGAGATTTAGGAAGTAATTTTTCTATAAACAAAAGTAATGTAAAAATAATAGAATTTATAGATTAATAAATTTAACAACCTATTAAGTTTTGAAACATAAAATATACCAAAAGACAAAATTAGTTACATTGGGAGGTGACTATATGAGCTTACATGAAGAAGCTTCTTCCATAGTAAAAAAGCTCTCTTTAGAAGAAAAGTGTAAATTTTGTTGTGGTATGGATTTTTGGGAATTGTTTTTTGCAGATAAAGTAGATATTCCATCTATCATGATATGTGATGGTCCCCATGGTCTTAGAAAAGAAATTAAAAACAACTTTGATTTTATAGGTAGTCAAGTTGAAAAGGCAACTTGTTTTCCTACATCAACTGCATGGGCATCATCATTTGATGAAGATTTAATTTATAGAGTTGGCAAAGCTTTAGGAGAAGAATGTAGAACAGAAAATGTGGCAGTTCTTTTAAGTCCAGGAATTAATATAAAAAGAATTCCTATATGTGGACGTAATTTTGAATATCTTAGTGAAGATCCTTATTTAAGTGGAAAAATATCAGCTGCATTAATTAAAGGAATACAAAGTAAGGGTGTGGCAGCATGTTTAAAACATTTTGCTGCTAATAATCAAGAAAAAAATCGATATACAGTAAATGCCATAATTGATGAAAGAGCTCTTAGAGAAATTTATTTAAAAGGATTTGAAATTGCCATAAAGGAATCAAACCCTTGGTCAATTATGATGGCTTATAATAGATTAAATGGCAAGTATTGTTGTCAAAATAATTATTTAATTAATGATATATTGAGAAAAGAATGGAACTATAAAGGATGTATAATTAGTGACTGGGGAGGCGTCAACGATATTGTTGAGAGCATTAACAATGGGTTAAATTTGGAGATGCCTGGTTATAATGATGATTATTACAAAAATATAGAACAAGCAGTAAAAAATAATAAAATTAAAGAAGAAATTTTAGATGAATCTGTTACAAAAGTTATTGAACTAATTTTAAAATATAAAGAAAGCAAAAAAATACCTTATAAATGTAATATACAAGAACATATTGATTTAGCTGAAGAAGTTGCTGAAAATAGTGCAGTATTATTAAAAAATGATGATAAACTTCTTCCGGGAAATATTAATCAAAATATAGCTATAATAGGAAGATTAGCTAAAGAACCCGTAATTCAAGCTCTTGGTAGTTCAAAAGTTAATCCAAATACAAATGATAATGCCTGTGATGCATTTATAGATAATAAATGTAAAATATCCTATGCTCCAGGTTATTCTTTTGAAGATGACAAAAATGATAAATTTTTATTAAAGGAGGCTATTGAAGTATCGAAAGATAAAGATATTGTATATTTATTTGTAGGCTTACCTAAATATGTTGAAGCTGAAGGCTATGATCGTAAAAATATGAACTTACCAAAATCCCATGAAAATTTAATTTATGAAATTGGAAAAATAAATAAAAATTTAGTTGTAGTACTGCAATGTGGTTCTGCTATAAAAATGGATTGGAGTCATATTCCAAAGTCTATTTTATTAACTCATTTAAGTGGAGCTAGGGGAGGTCATGCAACTGTAAATTTGTTACTGGGAAAGAAAAATCCAAGCGGCAAATTAAATGAAACATATGCCAATAATTTAGAAGATTATCCATCATTTAAATTTTATCCAGGAGATAGAAATCATTTAGAATATAGAGAAAGTATTTTTGTAGGGTATAGATATTTTGATACAGCTCAGAAAGAAGTTAAATATCCTTTTGGATTTGGACTCTCATATACAACATTTGAATATAATAACATGAAAGTTAAAAATAATAATAATTTAGTAGAAGTACATGTTACTATTACTAATACAGGAAATTTTGAAGGTAAGGAAGTTGTTCAACTTTATATATCTTGTTTAAATTCAAAATTATTCAGAGCAAAACAAGAATTAAAGAGATTTAAAAAGATAAATTTAATGCCTGGTGAAAGTAAAGAGGTAGTTTTTTCTTTAGATGAAGATTGTTTTTCTTATTTTAATACTTATACGCATAAGTTTGAAATGGAAAAAGGAATATATAGCATAAATGTAGGATCATCATCAAGAGATATAAAATTTTCAACTATAATAAAGAAAAATAGTACTAACGAAAAAATTCCTGCTTATAAAGAAATATCACCATCATATTATGAATTATATAAAAAAGAGTTTAATCCTACAATTAAAGAATTTGAAGCCATTTATGGAAATAATTTACCTATAACAAAAAATCAAACTAGTCCATTTAATGCAAACTCAACAATTAATGATATAAAACATGCCTATGGAGGAGATTTGATTATATCTCTCATTAATAAAAAAGCATATAAGTTCGCCAAAGGAGATAGGTATATGCAAATTACAATTAAAGAATCTTTAAATGATTTACCATTTAGACTGATGACTATGGCTACTAGAGGAGTTATCAGTCATAAAACAATTACAGGATTTATAAATTTGTTAAATAAACATTATATAAAAGGTCTATTAGAAATTCTAAGAGGTACAAAGCATATCTAAAGGAATAGAAGCTATTTTTATTGGATAAATTATAATTAAAATATCATCAAGGAGAAGAAATATGGATAATAATAAAAATAGAATGAAAGATAGACCTAAATCAAATGCAGAACTTAGAAAAATGTACTCAGAACATGGTGCAGATATAGGTATAGAAAATGGTCAAAAAATAGGTGCTAGAGATTGTGGTACAAACAAAACTAAAACAGAAAAACTTTATAATAAAGTTAAAAAAAGAGATTAGAAAAGATCGCATCAATTTTATATTGGTGCGATCTTTTAATTAAAATTTACTCACTTTTATTTGTAGAAAGTCATATATAAATTATAGGGAAAGTCTTTTATTGTCGAAAATTTCGTTTTGATGATAAAAATACTTTATTATATTTTAAATAATGAGGAGGAACTTACTTGAGTATTGACTTAGAAGCAAAAATAAGTGATAAGTATTGGCTTAGAAAAATTATTAATGAAAATAATGGAGCTAGATTAAATAAAAAAATTATGGATAGAGATACTAGAATTGAAAATATAACATGGCTATCACCATTAGAAGGAGAAGATTATAAAGAGTATATGTTAAATTCAAATCATATGTTAGAAATGCTAAATATAAATAATTTTTTACTTAAAAAAGAAGACTTAGATTTCTGGACTCAAAGACAACCTAGATGGGATGGTATAGGAATAGGTGATATGAAAAATTCATCAGAAAAAATAATAATATTAGTTGAAAGTAAAAGTGATTTTAAAGATTTGAAAAGTAAATTAGCTTCAAAAAATGAATACAATAGAAGAAAAATACTAGACTCTATGAAAGAAACTTACGATGAATTGGGATTTAAAGGGGATTTTAATAAATGGTTTGATGCTTATTATCAATTCACAAATAGAATAACTTTTATGCACCAGCTTATGAAAAGAGGTTATAAAGTAAAAGTTGTATTTTTAAATATAGTTGAAGATCACTTATATAAAAATATATCTAAATCTCAATGGGTTCAAGAGTATGGTAATATGTTAAATGAAATAATAGGTGATAGATTTGTACCAAGAGATGTAGTGATAATAGATTTAAATGTACATGAAGAGTAATGGATAAAGACGTATTGGATTTCCAATACGCCTTTCAATTTCTAAATTATTAACTTGTTCGATTGGTTAAAATATTTTCATATAAAAAAATAACTTTATCGCTGGAAAATATTGACTAAAAAAAATTAAAGGACTATTATTTAAAAGTATTTTGAATACAAAATTTAATATTGGGGGTCATTATTATGATAGACAAAATAAAAAAAATATCACAATCAGAGGTGTTTACCAGGCATACTTCTAATTATTGTAACAGCAATTTCAGTATTAATTGCAAATAGTAATTTAAAAGAAGTTTATGATCAAGTTTTTCACCATACTAAAATAATCGGTAGTTTTAATTTACATGAAATTGTAAATGATTTCTTAATGGCAATTTTCTTTTTATATGTAGGCTTAGAAATCAAAAAGGAAATATTAGAAGGTTCTTTATCAAGTTTCAAAAAAGCATCTTTTCCTGTTATAGCTTCACTTGGAGGAGTAATTGTTCCAGCAATCATATTTATGATAATAAATAAAAATACTAAATATCTACCAGGTGTTGGAGTAGCCATATCTACAGATATTGCTTTTGCCATAGGAATATTTATGATATTTAAAGATAGAATGAATTCAAATTTAAAAATTTTCTTATTATCTTTGGCCGTTGTAGATGATTTAATTTCGATTTTAGCCATAGTATTTTTATATTCAGCAAAAATAAATGTGCAAGCTTTATTAATTTCAATGCTTATACTATTATTACTTGCAGTAATAAATAAAGTGTTTAAAGTAGATAACGTGTACATATATTTACTTGTAGGTTTAGCTTTATGGTATTTTGTTTATATAAGTGGAATACATTCAACAATAAGTGGTGTATTACTAGCAGCAGTTATACCATCTAGAAAAGTTGGAGATAATCAATCTAGTGCAGATAAATTAGAACATAAATTATCTAAATTAAGTAATTTAGTAATATTACCTTTATTTGCTTTCGCCAATACATCAATAGCATTAAATTTAAATGTAGATGTGGCAGATGCATCAAATTTAGTAATGGGAATAATGTGTGGTTTAGTTATTGGAAAACCTCTTGGCGTAGTGTCTTTTAGTTTTATAGCAACTAAACTACATATTGCTGAAAAGCCTGAGAAAGCATCTTGGATATCCATAGCAGAGGTTGCTCTACTTACAGGTATAGGATTTACAATGTCTATATTTGTTTCAGAGTTGGCATTTTCATATGATGAAAGTGTAATTAATCTAGCTAAAATATCCATATTAACAGCTTCAATGACATCGGTAATAATGACACAAATAGCCCTACATACAAAACATAGTAGAGTTGGTGTGAAAATCAAATCCTTAGTAGGATCAATACATTAAAAATAGTAATAAAAAAGTGCTAATCATTTAAATGGTTAGCACTTTTTTATTACTATTTTACCAACATCTTTTACAAGCTCTATAGCCTTTTGCTTTTGCTTGAGATACAGTCATTTTTATGGCACCTTCCATATTATGTGCTTTTGGTGTTTTGTGATAAATATTAGATGTATATTTTCCCCCATTAGCATAAACATATTTAGAAGATGAGCTTGAACCAGAACTAGAAGAAGGACTAGCTTTAACAGTTATGGTTTTTGATTTAGTAGCATAACCGCTTTTAATAATTTTAATAGTTATTTTAGTATTTTTCTTTTTCTTAGAAATTTTAATTGAATATGTTCCAGAAGAAGACACACTAGATTTACCTATTTGTGTTCCATTTACATAAGCTTTAACGCTAGCTCCTTTAGTACCTTTACCAGTTATTTTTGTTGATGAACTATATACTGAATTAACAGTAAAAGTTTTAAATGTTTGTTTTGAAGCTGCCTCTATAAAGCTTACATTTGAACCATCAAAACTACTTAATAATGGTGTAATAGACATAGTAAATGCCATAACAATAGACAAGCTTAGTGACTTAAATATTTTTTTCATTAGAATCCCCCTCGTTATATAACTATAAAACATCATAAAAAAATTTTATGGCGTTTATAGGAAAATTATAACATTGTTAATATTATTTTATCAATATATGAGATAAGAATATAATAATTATGATTAAAAATATTTATAAATAAGAATAATTATAAGGTAAAATAAAAATATATACGATTTGTGGAGGATTAATATGATAAGTAAAAAGCAATTTTTAGATACATATAATATTAGCGAAGTAGAACTTGAAGAATTAAATATAGATTGGATAGATTTAAAAGCAATTCATGATGATTTTGTAGAATGCAGAAAGAGCTATGAAACACAAGCTGACTTAATAGCAAATATTCTGAGGGGCCACAAAAAAGTACACTCAGTAAAAACAAGAGTAAAAGATATGAAACATCTGATGGAAAAAGTTATAAGAAAAACTCCAGATAGGAGAGCAAAATACGGTGAAAACTTTAAATTTACAGTAGAAAATTACAAAGATGAGATAACAGACTTACTTGGAATAAGAGTTATACATATCTTTAAAGAAGATTGGGAAGAAATACATAATTTTATAACTAATATGTGGAATGTTAGAGAGATAGTTGCAAATGTTAGAGAAGGAGATACAACAAAAAAATTTGACGAACAAGGAATAGCAGTACGTTCTAGACCATCAGGATATAGATCAGTACATTACTTAATAGAGTCTTACCCAACTAATAAAAAACTTATTACTGAGGTACAAGTTAGAACTATTTTTGAAGAAGGATATGGAGAAATTGATCATCAACTTAGATATTCTCATGAAAATATTCCAGAACTTTTAGGGCAAAACTTAATGTTGTTAAATAGAATAGCAGGAAGTTCTGATGAGATGGCATCATTAATAAATATGTTAAGTCAAAGTATACAAGAAGTAGAAAATAATTGTAAAGAAAAGATAAAAGAAAAAGACATGAAGATACAAAATATAAAAGAAAAAATTTCTAGTAAAGACTACATAGATGATGAAGATAAAAAAAGTTTAATTGCAGAAATTGATAATATATTAAAAATATAAATTGAATAATAAAGTAGAAATTATATTTTATATGAATTAATAAAATATAATTTTTCATATTAGAAATAAGGTATTCTTTGAATATCTTATTTCTGTTTTTAGAAGATTAATGAAAATATTAATTATTTTACATAGTTATACTAAGTATTATTAAAAAGGAAAAAAATAGGGAGGCATGTATATGTTCATAAATAAAGTGAAAATTATAGCATTATTATCTTTAATTTCGATTTTAATGGTGGGGTGTAATAAAAAAGCTGAAGAAAAAACAAATGAAAAATCTTTAGAGAGTATAACCATATCAGGTTCAACTTCAGTAGGACCTCTTATGGAAAAAGAATCAGAGCGATTTGAACAATTAAATCCACAAGTCAATGTACAGATAAATCAGCTGGGATCTTCTGCAGGCATTAAAGATGCTATAAATGGAACAGCTATAATTACTAGCAAAGATAATAAAATAGATTCATTGAAATTAAGTCAAATTAGAGATATTTACACAGGTAAGATAAGAAATTGGAAAGATGTTGGAGGAAAAGATTCAGAGATTGTTGTGGTATCAAGAGAAGAAGGATCTGGAACTAGAGATGTTTTTCAAAAAATCGTTGGATATACTTCAGAAGAGCTTATTAATAATGCCATAATAGGTGATGGCTCTGGAAATATTAAAACTACTGTTGCAGTAAATAATCATGCTATAGGATTTATATCTTTTGAGTATTTGGATAATTCTGTTAATAAAGTGAAAATTGATGGTATAGAGCCTAATGCAGAAAATGTAAAATACAACAAATATAAATTAGCAAGAACATTTTTATTAGTATATAAAGAAGAATATTTAAAGGAAAATGGTAATAAATTAATAGATTTTGTGTTAAGTGAAGAAGGACAAAACATAGTAGAAGAAAATGGATTAATAAGAATAAAATAAGCAAAACATAAAGTCCTCCTTTTTAATATGAGGAGGACTTATTTTGTATGATAAGGCATCTATGAATGCAAAAATAAATGTATCAAAGAGTAAATCTAATAAAGATAAATACTTAGTCGAAAATATTGTAAAAAATAGCATTTGCAATTGATAAAAGAATAGCAGCCCATATGGAGTTGATAAATCCATTTAGGTGAACACCAGGAACTAATGAGAATGCTAAATATAATACAATGCCATTTATAACTAATGAAAATAGTCCTAAGGTTAAAAAAGTAATAGGTAATGATAAAAATTCGATAACTGGTTTAACTATTAAATTAAGGCATCCAAATATAATAGTTAACATTATTAAAGATCCCAGTGAACTTATATAAACACTGGACATTAAATTTGAAATTATGTAGAGTGAAATTGCATTAATAATAATAAATAATGATATTCTTTTCATCTTAATTCTCCTTTAAATTAAAAATTTAAATTCTTTTTGTAACTATAAAATATAATCTTATAACTATTATACAACTAATTTATAAAAACTATTAGAAAATCTAACTAATATTTGAATTTTACTTAAAAAATAGCACTTACTTAAAAAATTTAAAGTAAATGCTATCTTTTATAAATAATCTAAATGCCCAATAATGCCATATTTCAAGTTATATATGTGTTTAAATCCACATTCATCTAACATTGATGCAGCCATAGTGCTTCTGCTTCCTGAACGGCAGTATATAACTACTTTTTCATCTTTATAAGGTAGTAAGTGTTCAATTTGTGATTCTAAACTAGATAATGGTATATTTATAGAGTTTGGAATATGACTAACTTCATACTCTTCTTCTGTTCTTACATCAAGTAATATAAATTTTTCTCTATTTTCAATCATATTATTTAGCTCTAGTGAGCTTATATATTCATATTTATCCATACAAAACTCCTTTAAAAATTATAAAATATAATGTATCATCATTTATTATTTCACTATTTTAGAAATATATTAATAATATATAAATACATTTATATAATAAAATTTTAATTTATGTGATAATGTCACAGTTAATTATACTTTATTTTGATATAAATATAAACACGATATTTAATACTAAGAAAGTCTAAATAACATAAGATATGGATGATTTTAATAATGAAGTGGCTAGGGATGTTTGTATAGTAGATTTTTTTACATCTTGGTGTAATCCTTGTAAAGTATTAGAACAAGTATTTGAAGAATTAAGTAAAGAAATGAAAGATGTAAATTTATTTAAAGCTGATTTAGTTCAATCTTTAAATACATAAATTAAGTTTGTTTAATAATATAAATTTGGGGTATATATATTAGAAATAATATGGATATAAATTTATTATTGTAATAAAATATAAATAATAGAAAATATATAGAAAAATATGGAGGACTTTGTGATGGCACAAATACTTAATAATGATAATTTTAATAGTTCAATAGAAAATGGAGTTTGCGTGGTAGATTTCTTTGCAACTTGGTGTGGTCCTTGTAAAATGCTAGCTCCAGTATTTGAAGAATTAAGTGGAGAAATGGAAGAAGTAAACTTCTTTAAAGTTGATGTTGATCAAGCTTTAGACATAGCTAGAAAATATGCAATAACTACAGTTCCCACAATGATAATATTCAAAGATGGTGAAGTTGTAGATAAAATGATAGGATTTTTACCAAAAGAACATATAAAATCAAAAATACAAACACAATTATAATTTGTAAAAAAAGGGGTTGTCTCAAAATGATTTTAAAATCATAAAAAGAGGCAACTCTTTTTTATGACTTTATACCTAGGATAATTTAATATATTTTACGTTATTTGTTAAATTAGATTATATTTGGACATGACAAAATAGGATATTCATAAATATCCCATATAATGTAAATATTTAAGCTATCGCTTTTGTATAAAAAGATACACCTAATCTATTTTGTTGAATTTTATGATGAAGTTTATTTAAATTATAAGCGAGAGCTAAAAGTAAAAACTCTACTTTTACATTTTTCTTACCTCTAGTTAAAAATCTCCTAAAGTTATGATTTTCTTTTATTACTCCAAATGCACCTTCAACTTGTATAGATCTATTCATTCTAGCTAAAATACCAAACTCACTTGTTATATTATCTTGTGATTGTTTTCTTTTTGTTATAAATACAGGAGATACTTGTATCCTTTTATTACCCTTTGCTTTTGTACATTTTGATTTAATAGGACAGTCATTACAATTTTCACATTCATATATTTTAGCTTTCGAAATATATCCAGATTTTGATTTTCTCGTAGTTGTAGCTATAAATTTTAATTCTTTATTATTAGCACAAGTATAAGTATCAGTTATTTCGTTATAAATCATATTTTCTCTTTTACCAATATTATTCTTAAACTTTTTACTCTTTGTATTTTCATAATTTTGTGGTTTTATAAATGATTTTTGATTATTTTCTTCTAAATAAACATAATTTTCTTCACTTTCATAACCAGCATCAGCTATTATATTTTCATATTTAGCCGGAAGGCTTTCGCCTAATTTATCTAAAAACGGAATAAATGTAAGTTGATCTGATCTTTCACTAGAAATATCAACTCCAACTATATATTCACCCTCAACTCCTATCTGAATATTATATCCAGGTTTTAATTGAGCATTTTTCATGTGATCATCTTTCATATGCATAAATGTAGCATCTATATCTGTCTTAGAAAAACTATTTCTTCCATTAAAAATAGAATTATATAGATCATATTTAGACTGTCTTTCTAAGTATTTATTGGCTTCCTCTATTAATTTTTGAAGTTCTGTTTTTCTCTTGCCTTTGCCATAAACAAATTCTATATTTGATGATAATTTTATAGAGTTTAAAAATTCTAAAATTTCATTGAGTAATTTACATTTAAGTGTATTTTCAACAATTGAAAAGTTTTTATTGAATTTATCATTTATACTTTTAATAAATAATTTTATGGCTTCGCCTAATTTTATTTCATTTTTGCTTACTGTTTTTTTCCACACAAAAGTGTATTTATTGGCGTTAGCCTCAATTTTTGTACCATCTATAAATAGATTTTTTAATTCAAGTTCATTATTTTCATATAACTTTATAATAAATTGATTAAATAAATCATCAAGTATAGGCTCTAATCTTCCTGTTCTAAACCTTGCAATAGTATTATGATCAGGAGCTTTAAAACCTTCTAATAGCCACATAAAATTTACATCTCTTTTACAGGCAAGTTCGATTTTTCTACTTGACCAAATATCATTCATATATGTATAAATTAATATTTTGAATAGGATTTTAGGTGGAACTGCAGGATTTCTCCCATTT
>USRS01000005.1 GCA_900557165.1 uncultured Clostridium sp. | reverse complement strand
CTTTAAAATATTTCAATAATAATGTGCACGGAACAGAAGTGTTATTAAAGGTTATAAATATGTTAAGTCTGAAGGACGAAATTTATTAGTTAACATAAATATAGTAGAACATTTAAACTATTTATTTAATGTTGAAGGATACACTGTAGCAGAGATAGTTGAGTTAATGAATGATTTAAATGATGAAGAAAAGACAAAATATTTAAAAACAATTAGAGAGTGGATACGCATATATAAAGATAACTTCCTACAAGAACCGGTTGAATTAGAGCTAGAATTTAACTCTTTAGTAGAAGAATTGGAAAATTCAATATTGAGGAAAATGGATCAAGCTCCTATGACTAGATATTTTAAATCAATAGAAGAAATAGGTAAGGCTTACTTCTTAAAATCAAGAGGTGGAGCTTATGGATATATGTTAAATTTAACTCAAGAAATGATTCTGATATTAACAGCTGTATGTATTAAGGAAAACAAGATAACACTTAATAATTTATACAAAGAATATGAGAAAAGAGGAATATTCCTAGATATATACTCAAAACCATTAGTAGAAGAATTACTAGGAAAATTAAACTTAATAGAGAAAAAAAGTGATAGTGGGGATGCTCAATATGTCAAAGCAATTTTATAAATATTTGTCTCAAAGATTAGTTGAGTTTCTAAAAAATAACTCAGTTAAACCAGGAGAGAGATTTTACATTAGATTAGATGAAAAAGAACAAGTAAAAGAGTTTTATGATGCTTTAAAGGGACTAGAAAATGTTGAAACATTTACTTATAAACATAACTCAGGTGGAGAATATAAAACATTTTCAATAAATATAGGATATACAGATTTAGTAGTTGCATCTACAATGGATGTAACTCCAGGGTATTTAGTTACCATAAGAAATGCTTCAAATGAACAAGAAGGTGTTTGGAAAAATAAAGCTTTATTGATACTATGTGATGATATAGTTGACAGTATAAGTGGAGGATGTAGAGATTTAAGGCATGACGGAATGCCTTTGAGTGTAAGTTATATTTCTTCGAATTTAAATAAACAAATTCTAAAATCACAACTAAGTAAGGTTGATAGAGAAGTAGTCAAGTTTTATATAAAGCAAAAGCTAGAAGATTCATATAATACTTCTCTATGGGATTATAAAGAAATTTTATCTATCATAGGTAAAAATAAAATAGAAGATAGAGATTATAATGAAATAGGTTTATTTAAAGATGGTTCTTTAGAAAATTTAAATGCTAAAGCTATACAAAATAGGCTTAAAGAAAATAATGAACTTTATATAAAAGTAGAAGGTTATCAAGAGTATAGTAAAAATGAAAGAACTCAAAATTTAGAGAAAATATTTGATGATAAAGGTGTAAAAGAATTAGAAAAAGATAATTGGAGAGAGGTTGACTTCTCAGATATAAAAAAATCTTATGAAAATAATAAAAAGAATAAAGCATTAGAATATATTGAAAGTAATAAGAAAAAAACAAAAGAAGGACTTTCATACTGGGAACGTAATAAATCTGATACAGCAGCAGGAAAAAGAAATAAGCAAATCATAGTTTTTAATGATAAAAACTATGATGAGGTTACTTTAGAATTTAGATTTGATGAGGATTTATCAAAAGAGTTTATAGCTGATAAAAGTAAACCTTACATGAATGTATCTAGAACAAAAATGACTGTAAAGGTTCCAGCTAGAAATGATAAACCATGTTTTTATAAACTTACTTATAAACATAAAAATCAAGCTAAGTCTAAATTTGACTTTAATATAGCTGTACTTAGTATAGAAGAGACTGCGTTAAATCCTATAAAGACAAGATACTCAATAACTTCAGGTTCTGGTGCAAAAAATAGAGTAGTTATAAATATAGAAGATTCAAATATTACATTTGGAGAAGGACTTACTTTAGTAGAAAAACTAGTAGCAGATAAGGATGATGTTGTAGAAATTAACCCAGAGCAAACTGTAAAAATTTCTAATGAATCAACTGCTTGGGAAGACTCAATATTAAGATTCATATTAAAATCTGAAAAAGGTTTAGTTCCTATTGAGATTAAAGAAGAAGGATTAAGAGGGAAAAATATATCTTCTGTAAATATAGCCAAAAGAAAAAGAGAGAAAAAAGAAAGCTTTAAATGGATAAATAATATAATAACTCAACATACAAGTGAGTATTATTTAGAAGAAAAATTAAAAAAAACTTTTAGTAAAGAAAAAGAGATAATTAAAAAAGGTATTATGTTTGGTATAGATACTTTAGATGAAATAAATAAGGTAGAATTAAGTTTTAGTGAAGATTTAACTAGAGCTTATATGGACATTTTAGATTATTATAAATCAAAAAATAATATACCAAGTTTACTTTACCTAGATAAAGAAATATTAGAACTATATAATAAATACTTAGAAATCTATAATAAAGAAATAGAAACTATAGAAGAAAAAGATATATTATCAAATTTAAGTGAAAAGAAAAATCTTTTGAAGCTAGGAACTATACAAAATGATGATAGAATAATGTTTACACCATTTGCACCGATAAATGTTGCATATATGGTGGAAATTTATAGACAATTAGAAGAAGAAAATGTGGATACACATATCCTAGAAAGGCTTATGCCAAATAACTTACTACCATATATTTATAATGATAATAGTGAGTTATTTACACCTGTATATCAAAAGGATAATGTGGAATGGCTTATATTTGAAAGAAAAGAAAAAGTATCTCTTGGAGAGACTAATGCCTTTGTAGCAAAGGTTGTAGAGGAGAAAATAAATCAGTTTATATCTAATTTTAGATATCTATTTATTAAGAAATGTAATTCTCCAATTAAAATAAATATAATTAACATCTTAAATGACAAGGAAGTAGTAAGGGGAGTATTTGAATATATTAAGAAGCAAATAGTAAAAGATTCTCATCATATTATTCCTATAGAAGTAAGCATTTATAATGAAAAGGGTAATACTTACTTCGAAAAGTTCTTCCAATTACCAACAATAGAGAAAATAGAGGAAGAATTTGATATTGAATTTAAGACTAAAAATAATGAATTTGATAAAAGTGATATACTGAGAATGGCTTATGAAAATATTAAGTGTTACAAACATAATGATAATAATTATAGCTATGCTCATATATCTTTCTATAAATCGGGATTTGATGATAAAAATGCAACATATAATACTAATACCCTAGAATCAGGGCTTTCTATAGGTGGACTACTATCTACAGTCACTTCTAACAATAATAAAAATGACTACAGAATTGGTTTTGGTAGCAAAAATAGAATAAACTCATATAACAATTTAATTAGAACAGCTACTAATTCAAATGAGTTTGCAGTAAATTGCTGTAATGGAGGTGTGAATCCATATAGAAAAGAAACTTCTATAGTAACAAGACCCTTAGTATTAGAAGAAGAGACTAAAAATAAATTATATGATTCATCTCATTGGGTTACATTTATAGAACCAAACTTTGGTCTGGAGTATTTCAAGGAAAGTAAAGATAGTGACTTAGTTGTAATTCATTATAGTGATCAATATACTTCAACTGAACAATATGATACTATAACAGTTACAAATAAGGCAGAGCAGTATAAATATATAATAAAAGAATTTTTAAGTAGAAAAAAAATTAATATTTGTGATGAAAAAGTAAATCATGTCATAAAAAGTTTTAACAGTATAAATGGAGAGTGGTTACTTAATTTAATTGCAAATAAGAGTGAGTATGATAGAGAAAAACTAAGTATTATTTCAGCATTAAAATATGGAATGACTTTATTAAATCATGAAGACATTATATGGATACCAATTTCTTCGGAAGAAATATTAAGAGTATCAAATGCTGTTAAGCTTAATAAAAGTGAAGGAATATTCACTTTGAAGAAATTAAAAGAAAAAGGCGTTCATAGTGATGATTTAATATTTATAGGTGTAAATATAAGTGATAAAGATAACCTAAAAGTATATTATTATCCAATTGAAGTAAAGGTAGGATATAATTTCTCATCAGTTATTGATAAGGGAAAAATCCAAATTAATAAAACTTATGAAGTACTAAAAGAACAGTTATCTCAACATTATGATGGAGATAGAAAAATGTTTAAAAATAAGTTCTTTAGAAACTTCTTCTCAAAACTATTAATAACTAATGCAGAAAAACTATGTGCTAATAATATTTGGCCTGAAAAAAATATAGAAAGAATTACTGAATTTAAAAGGTTACTATTAAATGATGACTACAAAGTATCTTTTGAACTTGGAAGTTTAATAGGAAAAGGAGCTTTAATATCATTTAAGAAAGACAACTTCTTTAGAAGTGTAAATAAAGAGCACGATGTTTTATTTATTGAATTAACTGAAGATGATGCATATGAAGGTATTGCTAAATCAGTAGAAGAGTTAAGCCAAGAGATTTTAAGTGGAAATCAAGATATTAAGGCTAGTGACTTGCTTGCTAATTATAGAATAGATGATTATAACGAATTAGTTTATGAAAAAATAGCTCCGACTTCAGATGAGGTAGATGATGGTGGTGGAGTAGCCGCTATTGTTGCTGAAGATGAGGATTCAGATATGGATAATAAAGATACTCATAATGAAGATACTAAAGTTTTTCAAGCTGAAGAGGAAAAAACTACTGAACTTAAGGTAGAGTATACTAATGATACAACAAAGGTTGAGAGCAGTGATTCAGATGAAATTATAGATAAGCCAGAAAAAAAGACAGTAAGTACAAAAAATAAAGTAGAAGATAAAGAAGTTAGAGTATTACTTGGAGAAGCAGAGGGTTCTAGTAAGAAGATTTATTGGGAATATAACCATAAAAAATTAGCTAATAGACATATGCTTATAACAGGTAAATCAGGAAATGGAAAGACTTACTTTATACAATGTGCTTTAAAAGAATTAGTTGAGTCTGGAGTACCAGCTGTAATAATAGATTATACTGATGGATTTAAAACTTCACAATTAGAGCCTGAGTTTAAAGAATATCTAGGAGATAATTTAAAGCAATTCATTGTAGCAATGAATAAATTCCCACTAAATCCTTTCAAAAAAGGAAGAAAAGAACTTGATGAAGATTTCTATATAGATGAAGATTATGTAGATGTGGCTGAAAGATTTAAATCAGTGATAGGTTCTGTTTACAAAGATTTAGGAATACAACAGTTAAATGCAGTATATCAGGCTGTTATTAGAGGATTAGAGAAGAATAATGGTTTATTAAATCTAAGAAGTTTCAGAGAAGAATTAGCTGAAGACAAATCATCATATGCTCAAACAGCTTTATCTCAGCTTAGTTTATTAATAGACAAAAACCCATTTGAAGAAAACAAAGACTTTGGATGGGCGTACTTAGATAAAGGTGATGGAAAGTTATTTATAATTCAATTAACTGGATTCACAAAAGATGTCCAAAGAATTATTACAGAGATGATACTTTGGGATTTATGGAATTATAAATTAAATAACGGAAGCAAAGATAATCCATTTACAGTAGTATTAGATGAGTGCCAAAATTTAAACTTTGGAGATAACTCTCCTTGTAAAAAGATTTTACTGGAGGGCAGAAAGTTTGGATGGTCAGCTTGGTTTTCGACTCAGTTCTTAAAGGGTCAGATGGATAAGGCAACTATTAGTGGATTACAAAATGCAGCTCAGAAGATTTATTTTGCTCAGACAGAGGAAGAAGCCCCTGTAGTTGCGAGTGTATTTGCTGAAAGTAATGATGAGAAGAAGGAATGGACTAAGAGGTTGATTGGACTAGAGAAGGGTACTTGTATTACTTACGGATCTATGAAGTGTGATGATGATAAGTTGTATCCTGCTGTGCCAATCAAGATTAGGATAAGTTCTTTAGAAGAGAGAATAGAAAAATAATAAGAGATAGAAAGATGATACTGTATTTATAAAGTATCATCTTTTTTATTATATCTATATATAAACCAATGATGATTATCCTTATGTAAGGGTCTTTTACCAAAATATAAATTTCAAAGTCGAACGAGATGATATTATTTATTTAAATAAGCAAAATCAAATCCACTTTCTGAATTTGAAGTATAAAAAGTTTCATCGGTATTATATACTTTAAGTGGCATCAGAATGAAGGTCAGATTATTGATTTAAAATAATATTAGCAGATTAACTTGATAGCTATTTATCAATAATTTTATTTTATATTAATAACAATAGTTGCAAAAAATAACTAGGGTAAAATAGAGTTTGATCTTTTCAAAGGTTAAAATTTGTAGTATAATATAAGAATGCAAAAAACGAAAGATAAGTCTATACAAAGGAGGCAACAAATGATAAAAGTATGTGAATTATTCGCTGGGGTTGGCGGATTCAGATTGGGTCTAGAAAATTCATCAAATGATTATAAATTTGTATGGGCAAATCAATGGGAGCCTGGAAAAAAGGTACAACATGCATATGATTGTTATGTAAGTCATTTTGGAAAAGAAAATCATATAAATTCAGATATATCAGAAATAGATAAAATAGAGATACCAGATCATGATTTATTGGTGGGTGGATTTCCTTGCCAAGATTATTCGGTTGCAAGAACAGGAGCACAAGGGATACAAGGTAAAAAGGGAGTTTTATGGTGGCAAATTAGAGATATATTAGAAGCTAAACGACCAAGATTTGTATTACTTGAAAATGTAGATAGATTATTAAAATCCCCATCTAGTCAAAGAGGAAGAGATTTTGGGGTTATGCTTGCTTGTTTTAATGAACTAGGATATTCAGTTGAATGGAGAATTATAAATGCAGCTGAATACGGATTTGCTCAAAGAAGAAGAAGAATATTTATATTTGCATTTAGAAATGATACAAAATACTCAACTAAAATAGATAATAATAATTTAAGAAATTGGATACACAAAGATGGATTTTTTGTAGAACAATTTCCAATACAATCATCTGACCTAAATAAAGATTATGATGGACAAATTACTTTTGATACAGAAAGTATTAATATTGATTCACAAGAATTAGTCATGGAATATGATGATATAGCTGATATTTCAGATAAATTCAAGATGGAATTTAGGAACTCAGGTGTAATGAATAATGGTAAAATTTATACGGAGAAAACGGAACCTTTGTATAATGAAAAATTTACTTTATTAAGAGATATATTAGAATCAGATGTAGATGAAAAATACTATCTAGATGGTGATGATGAAAAACTAGAAAAATGGAAGTATTTAAAAGGTGCTAAAAAGATTGAAAGAACAAGTAAAACTGGTCATAAATATATTTTTAGTGAAGGTCCTTTAGCATTTCCAGATCCTATAGATAGAGCGGCAAGAACAATGCTTACAAGTGAATCGTCAGTCAATAGAAGTACTCATGTTGTGGAAGATCCACAAACTAAAAGATTAAGATTATTAACACCTATTGAAGCAGAGAGATTAAATGGATTTGATGATAACTGGACGAATAGTGGAATGCCAGAGAAATTTAGATATTTCTGTATGGGGAATGCTTTAGTTGTAAACTTAATAGAAAAAATGGGCCAATCTATAAAAAATATAGTAGACTGTGAAGATGTTATTGTAAGTTTGAGTAGTAAGGATTTAAAAAATGATTATGAAAGTATTAATTTATCAAACAACATAAGACAGATTTTTAATAATTCGTTACAGTTAATAGAAAAAGTAGATTATATAGATAATGTAATTTATAATGAAGGTAGTTCAAAAATTAAAGCAAAAATTGAAGAACTATATACAAAAGAAGAATTATTAAAAATAGGAGAATCTTTAAGATCATTGAAATTTGTTGGTAAATTAATTGATGATATATTAATTGATAAAAAAGAAAATGTAGATGATAAAGGTTAAATAAATAAATTGAAAGGTACATGATTTAAATTCATGTACCTTTTTTAATAAGTGAGTTTTTTCAATAAGTTATGTTTGATATAATTATATATAATGTAAACTATTGTAAAATATGGGGGATATAAACTTGAATTATAATGAAAAATCAATAGATTCGATTATGGAATATGCAGAAGGTTTGATAGGAAAAACCTTTGGTGAGATAGATAAAAATGAAAGATTAGGAGATAACAGAGGTAAAGGTAATTTAGGTCAAGTAGTAGAAGAAAGTTATTTTGGAT
Source organism: uncultured Clostridium sp. (assembly GCA_900557165.1). Lineage (GTDB taxonomy): Bacteria > Bacillota > Clostridia > Peptostreptococcales > Peptostreptococcaceae > Terrisporobacter. Next base: position 41,665 of record USRS01000005.1, on the reverse strand, counting down.
ATGATATAAATTCTAGAGCTGAAGCAGACTTTTCTCATGTAGGTGTTGAATTAAAAGTAACACCTTTTAAAGTGAATAAAAATAAAACTATATCAGCAAAGGAAAGGTTAGTTTTAAATATTATAAATTACATGGAAGAATATAAGAAAGATTTTTATGAAAGCTCGTTTTGGCAGAAAAATAATAAACTTTTATTAGTATTTTATCAATGGAAAAAAGAGTTAGATAAAAAGGACTATGTAGTTAAGGATATAATGTTATATGAATTTTCAGAAGAAGATTTAGTTGTTATAAAAGATGACTGGAATACTATAGTTAATAAAATCAAAGAAGGAAAAGCTCACGAATTGTCTGAAGGAGATACAAACTATTTAGCAGCTTGTTCAAAAGGGGTTAACAGAAATTCTGTAAGAATCCAACCTTTTTCAAATGAATTAGCAATGCAAAGAGCTTATTCTCTAAAATCTTCATATATGACATCTTTGATTAGAAAAAGATTAGGAGTTAAAGATGATGAAGTAGTCAGTATCTTAAAAGGTACTAAAATGACAATAGAACAATTATTAGAATGTAAGTTTGAAAAATTTTATGGAAAAAGCATTGATGATATATGCAAAGAATTAAATGTAGATATTTATGCTGAAAATGGTAAATTACCTAAAAATTATGTGCAAATGATTGTAAGTAGAATACTAGGTCTTACTACAAATGATTTAAATAAGATAGAAGAGTTTTCCAAAGCTAATATTAAATTTAAAACTATAAGAATAGAGAAAAATGGAAAGATTAAAGAGCATATGTCTTTTCCTACATTTAAATATAAAGAAATAATAAAAGAAGATTGGTATAACTCTAATTTAAGAAATTTATTTGAAGAGCAGAAATATTTATTTGTTGTTTTCAGATACGATGAAAATAATGTTCTTAGGCTAGATAAAATTAAGTTGTGGAATATGCCGATAAGTGTGTTAGATACATATGTTAAGGATACTTGGGAAGAAACAGTTAGAGTTATAAAAGAGGGTGTGAAGATAGAGATAAAGGGTAGAAAAACATATGATAACTTACCTGGACCTAAATTTAATGGTATATGTCATACAAGACCTCATGCTATAAATAGTGATGATACATATGAGCTACCAGATGGCAGAAAGTTAGTTAAGAAATGTTTTTGGTTAGATAAAGATTATATATTAAATATAGTTAATAATTAAATATAGGAGCAAATATAATGGGTAAAGCAGACAGATTTGATATTTTATATAATGATAATGAAATTTATAATAATTCACCAAAGAATTCAGTTGCATATTATATTATTAAGCATATGGTAGAAAAATTAAATTATACGTATGAAGAATTAGAAAAATTATTTAACAATATTAAAAATTTAAATGTAAAAACAAGAGAAATAATAAAGACAAAAGATAAAATATCTACTTATAGAGATAAATCTGAAAAAGACGAAAAAGGAAATACTAAGTCAAGGCAGAGAAGTTATCTACCAACTAAGGATTCAGAGTTTATAGTATGCAAAAACAATAAAAATGATAATGTACAAGTTGGAGTTTGGACAGAATGGGAATATACAAATTTTCCTGTATTTGTAGAATATATAGAATCATTAAATTTGGGATATAAAATTAGAGATAATAATAAAGATATTTTTTATGGATTTATAGAAATGATAAGAAGACAAAAAATGAATCGTAGTTACAAAATAGCCTTATTATCATGTTTTATAGATGGGGATAAAATAAGAAGTGATATAACATATGATGAAATTTACAACTCGTTAAAGAGATACTATTCAATATCAAGTCATAGGAAAGACTTAAGTGATATAAAAGATTTAGAATTTTGGGGTAAAAATAAGTATATAAGCAAAATGAAGGAAACAGCTATGAAATACTTGCCACAAGAGTATTTTATATTAGATGAAGTAAATGAAACATATAGATTATGTAATGAAATATCAGAATATGTACCAGATTCTAACTTTGTTCAATTATATAAAGAAGCTGTAGAGTTTTTAGAAAATAAGTATTTTGGAAATGAAGTTGGAAAAATAGATTCAAAGAAAAAAGTAATGGATAAAACTCAAGAAGAAGTAATAAACCATATTTATAACTATATAACTAATCAAGGATATGAATATGATAAAGAACTAATATCCAACCTATATTTATCACTAAAAACAAAACCATTTGTAATATTAGCAGGAATAAGTGGTACAGGAAAATCAAAAATAGTAAGACTATTTGCTGAAAGTTTAGGGGCCACTGTTGAAAATAATCAATTTAATATGATAAGCGTTAGACCAGATTGGAATGATAGTACAGAATTAATAGGATATAAAAACTTAGAAAGCAAGTTTATAAAAGGAAAACTAACACAAATTATAGAAGAAGCATCACAAAACTTGGACAAGCCTTATTTTGTTTGTCTAGATGAGATGAATTTAGCAAGGGTTGAGTACTATCTTAGTGACTATTTAAGTGTTATAGAAAGTAGGAGAAAAGTTGACGATAAAATAGTAACAGATAAACTAATCTATGATAGTGAAATAGATGAAGAAGAGACTTTATCTTTACCAGAAAATCTTTACATAGTAGGTACTGTAAATATGGATGATACAACATTTCAATTTAGCAGAAAGGTGCTAGACAGAGCCAATACGATAGAGTTTTCAGAAGTAAACTTAGAAAATTTATTTGGTGAAAATTCAGAAGAAGGCAACTTGGATGAAAATATAGAAGTATATAATGATTTCTTAAAATCTACATATCTAAAAACTATAGATATAGAAGATGAATACAGAGATTATGCAATTGAAATAAATAAAAAAATTATAGAGATTAACAATATTCTAAAAAAATCTCAAAAACAATTTGCTTATAGAGTAAGAGATGAAATTCTATTCTATATGATTGAAAACAAAAAAGTTAATTTGATAGATGAAAATGAAGCTTTTGATTATCAAATAATGCAAAAAGTTTTGCCAACAATAAGTGGAAGTGAAAATTCAGTAAAAGAAACTTTAGTGAATTTATTTAATTTTGTTTGTGAAAAAGAGATTTTAAATGATTCAGATATAGAAGAAGCAGAGCAATTTTTAAATTCTCAAGATATAAAATATAAAAAAAGTGCTGAAAAAATAATATATATGCTAAAGGGATATAATTATGATGGATATGCAAGTTACTGGTATTAAAAAAGATATTTTGCAGATTTCCACATCAGATTTTTCACTTTATATATCAGGAAATACTCAAAATAAGAAATATAATGCCACAAATAACAATAAGAATGTTAGTGGACATATAAAAGTAGAAACAAGATTATCAGACTTGAAAAAATATACTATTAATAGTTTTGGTGAACTTGAAGAGAACGATACATCATTTATGGTTCCTAGTTTTTTTGAAGATGGTATTTATGATTTGTATTTGGAAAGTAATACAAATGACAAGTATGAACTTTATCATCACAGTAAAGAGATTAGAGAAAATATGTCCTATAGAGGAAGAAGTGTTTATGGAGCTTTTAAATTTAATGGTGATATAGGTTATTCTACATTTTATATCAGAAAAAATAATGAAGATGTTCTGACATTTACGATACAAGTCTTTCCAACAAAGTTAGACTATATGGATGATTATAATGAGATTTTAAAAGATATAAATGAAGAAGTAACTTCTTTAGTATTTGATTTTGTAAATAAGACTTTTTCTAATGTTAATATTATAGATGTTGAAAGACAAACTGAAGTTGAATTTATATCAATCCTTCATAAGATTTATGAAAGTTTAGATAAATATATCAGACGTATAGAAAAGCATCCAAAACATGGAGTTTTAAGTGAATATAATTTGAAAGATAGAGATAAAAGTAAAAGAATTGCTATTAAGGAGACCATAAAACATCTTAGAAAAAATTCATCATTAAAGGTTGTAGAAATAAGAAAGCATACAACTATAGATATTTACGAAAATCAGTATGTAAAATATATGATTAAAAGAATTTTAAATAAAATCAAAGATGTTAAACAAAACATAAAAAAATCTAAGAATGAAGATAATGAATTCTATAAAGTTTTATCTAATTATGAAAATAAATTAAAACATCACTTAAAGGGATTTTTCAGTAATATTAGTGATATAAATAATAAAAAATCTATGACGTTAGTATTTAAAATGGCAAGTGGATATAAGGAAGTTTATTATTACTATAATTTGTTATCAAAGGGGTTAGATATTTGTGAAGGTTTATATAATATAAGTAATAAAAAATTATGGAATCTTTATGAAATCTGGTGTTATCTAAAGATAAATTCTATCATAAAGGAATTAGGTTATATTCCAAGGAACTCTTCTTTTATTCAAGTAAATTCTAATGGATTAACATTATCAGTTTTACAAAATACTCAGTCTAAATTGATTTATGAGAATAAATTAGGGGAGAAGTTAGAACTTTGGTATAACAAGGCTTATTATGGGCTTCCAACTACAAATCAAAGACCCGATACAGTACTTTGTTTAAAAGGTGATAAAACTAAGGATAGGGTTTATTTATTTGATGCAAAATATAGAATTTTTATAGATAATAATGGAGAAATAGGCCCAATGGAAGAAGATATCAATGTTATGCATAGATATAGGGATGCTATAGTTAGTGAAAATAAAAAAGAAGAATATTTTAAATATAGTACATTTGGAGCTTATGTAATGTTTCCTTGCAGTGATGAGAAAAAATTTGAGGAACATAGATTTTATAAAAGTATTGAAAGAGTAAACATAGGAGCTATTCCAATGTTACCCGGATCTAATTCACTTATGAAAAAACAGATTGCTAAAATCATAGGAGAGTCTTATATAGAAGCAGTAAATAATAATCCTATATTTGATGAAGAGGGAGATTATTATAAATTTAAAAATAAAAATGTAATGATTGTTAATGTTAAAGATGAGAAGCATTTAAATGTTTATAGAGAACATAGATTTTACCATATTCCTAAATCAAGTCTTTCAAAGGTTAAATTGGGAGTAGAATATTTAGCATTTTATCAACCTCAAAATAAGTTTGGAAAAGATAGTGGAATTTGCTACTATGCTAAAATTAAAGATAGCTATACTTATAAAAGAGGAAGTTGTATAGAGTTAGAGTGTGATAATGGTAAAGAAAAAAGTATTTATATTAGATTTGATTTAGAAGAGTTTGAACCAATATCTAAAATTTCTACAGTTGAGTATGGAGTTAGAAATGTAATGTATACTACGCTTTATCTGTTAAAAAATGCTACAACCATTCATGAATTGAGTATTATTAATAGAAAAGAGATTGAAGTTTATAAGATTTTAAAGAAAATCAGTCATGATAAAAATCTTCCTTTAGAAAAACATCAAGATGGATATAAGTTTCAAGGAAATTATATTAAAGTTTATAATAATGACATTAGAGTTAATAATGAGTTAGTAAAAATCAATGAATTAGAAGATAGGTTGCTGAATATAAGTTTAAATTAATAAAAATTTGTTCCTATGAAATCTAAGGAACACATAGGAACAGTAAAATATAAAAAGTTAACAATTAAATCCATTTTATGTTAATTTAGTAATATATCAGTAAAGAAATATAAAAAGGGATTAATAAACGCATTTAAAAGTATATTTGGGAGAAGAAAAGAAAAAGCATATGAGGATATAGATGAAAATCAAATACCAGAAGAGCTTAAATCTTTAATTGGAAAAGTTTAAAGGCGAGAAATCTATGAAGCATTCTTCAATTAGACACCAAGCAGAACATGATGTAATACCGAATAATATAGAAGATTTCAAAATAGTACAAGAAAAATCAGACTCTCAAGTTTCAATTATTAAATTATAAATGCCAAGTAAATATATATTTATTAATAAATATAAGACGCAGTTTAGCTGCGTCTTATATATTATCACAAAGTTTTTTCATAAGAGAAATTAACTCATCAGACTCCTTCTTATCAAAACCTTCCAAAATCTTATCATACCATGAATCTTGATAATCATTTATAGATTTTAAAATATCCATGCCACTATCAGTAAGACATAAACTGAAAAATCTATTGTCGTCATCTCTTTTTACTTTTGTAACATAATTAAGTAATTCGAGTTTTTTTATATTTCTAGTAACAATAGCACTATCTACATTTAAAAACTTTGCTATATCCTTTAAATTACAGTTTTTATTATTATCTATCAACATCATACAACGCCACATATTAAGAGTTATATTATATTTTGATAATTTTACTTCAGAGTGCTTAATAAAAGACCTATTTAAATCTGACAAATATTTACCCAATACTTTATATGACAATCACATTCCTCTTTTCTAATTACTTTTTTTTTCGTAAATTATAGGATCAACGAAACCAAAAGTTATTTTACCATTTTTTCTAAATACTTCGCTAACATACATTTTACCATCTTCTATTCTTTCCTTTAAAGTAAATTCTGTTTCACTAGAGAAGTTGCTTATACTTTCACCTTCATAAACACCGTTATTTTCTTTATAGACCATAGGTGTAAATTTAGATGAAATTTTAAGCTCATTGTAGTTTATTACTAAATCTTCGTTATCATTTCTAAAATCAGCTTTAGATATATTTTCTGGTAAATCATAAGAAGTTAATACAACATTGTTATCTTTATTTAATGTAAATAAAAATAAATGAGGAAGTATATTTTTGAATTTTCCTTGTTCATAATAACTTTCTTCAATAACAAAATATCCTTCAAAGTTTTCTGGTAAGTTTTTAATTTTATGGTTACAAACATTGTTTATATGTCTTGCTTTAGGATGTACAACTTTTCCAGATTCGAATTCTTTTTTTAGTTGGTTGTCGTTGTTAAATTCTCCACATAAGTTTTTTATAAATATTTCTAGTTTATTCAAATTAAATCACTCCTTAAATTAATTGATAATGTCAATTATAGTTATATTAGTTGATAGTGTCAACCATGCATTACATAATATTAAAATATGATACTATAATAAATAATATAGTTCAAAATAAAAAATAAGGGTTATAACATTTTTGTTATCACCCTTAAAATATTGAAATTTAGCTATTTATAACTTTTTTTACTATAGGCATATCAGCAGGTGCCCATACTAAAGAATTTAGGTTTTCTCTTTTTAAATATATTATCTCAGAATGTTCATCAGCTAAAGGAGAACCTTCAACTAAATCACATTTTATTGCTGTTAAATTAACTATTATATTTTCATACTCATGAGTATTCTCATCAAATATTTCAACTGCTTTTACTGTGCAGCTTAGCTCTTCTTTTATTTCTCTTTCTATGGCTTCATGCAATGATTCGCCTTTCTCTACTTTTCCACCTGGAAATTCCCATTGGTTAGGAAGTATCATATCAGGAGATCTTAGTGCGCATAATATTTCATTATTTTCATTTTCAATGATTGCAGCTACTACTTTAACTGTTTTTTTCAAATAAATCACCTCGCATAATACTATACCATAAAAGTTAGAAAAAGTAGTAAAATATTAAGATTTAAACTAATAAACTTATACTATATGATAAAAAAGAATTGGACAAATAAGTAAAAAAGAGTTATTTAATATATTAAGGAAAAAATTAAAAATAAAAAGGGGAATTTAGGAGATGAATTTTAATTCTACAAATAATAGATATAATTCTATTCGAAACTTAATATATTCTAATAATGGTGCAGTGGCAACTTCCACACCCATAGCAGCTCAGGTAGGGCTAGAAATTTTAAAAAAATTGAACTTGATTCTAATAAAGAAAATGTTGAAAATTATCATAAAATCATAGAAAGTTTAAAATTAGCATTTGTAGATAGCAAAACTTATGTAACAGATATGGATGAAATGAAAGTTAAAATTGAAGATTTATTGAGTGAAACTTATGCAGACAAAAGGCGTGAACTTATTACAGATAAAGCCATAATACCTACTCATGGAGATCCTTACTCACCGGGAACTGTTTATTTATGTACCAGTGACAAAGAAGGAAATATGGTTTCATACATACAAAGTAATTATACTGAGTTTGGTTCAGGATTAGTTGTTCCAAATACGGGAATAGCCATTCACAATAGGGGCAATAATTTTAGCTTAGACAAGAATCATGTAAATGTAGTAAAACCTTTTAAAAAGCCTTATCATACGATTATTCCAGGATTTATTTGCAAAAGTAATGAATCTGTTGGAGCTTTTGGTGTAATGGGGGCATTTATGCAACCACAAGGTCACTTGCAAGTTATTACTAACCTAATTGATTTTAATTTAAATCCTCAAGAATCGCTAGATGCACCTAGATGGCAGTGGATTGGAGAAAATTTAATTGAAGTGGAAGAAGATATGCCACTTGATATAGTTAAAGGGCTTATGGAAAAAGGTCATAAAATAAAAATAGTTAAAGATTTTACTTCCATGGGTAAAGGTTAAATTATTTTGAAGAAAAAACTGAATGAAAAAGAGAGCGTTTATATTAGTGCCACTGAAAAAAGATGTGACGGTCATATAGCTGTTTGGTAAAATGTAAATGTTACAAATTGGAAAAAGTTTGAAAAATTAAAAATATTCTTAAATATTGAAAATACTCATTTCTATCTTGTAAAAAGTAGCCTAATTGTAAATTATTTGTAAATATTTTCTAAAAAACACTTGAAAAGTTACAAAATTGTAATAAACTATAAGTATAAATTTTAAAAAATGAAAATCTAAAAAAGAAATATTTTTATTGGAAAATAATATTTATAAATAAAATTGGGGGGAAATATATGTTTAAGAAATCTTTACAATTAACTGCTTTTGTATCAACAGTAATAATGTCAGTTGGAGTTGCAGCTCCCATATCACAAGGAGCAACTGTTAAGCATAATGCCAATATGAGAAAGGGTGCATCAACTAAATATAAAGTGACTGGAGTTCTTCAAAAAGGAGAAGAAGTAAAAATATTATCACAATCAAATGGTTGGTATAAAATTCAAAATTCAGATAATGAAAAAGGATGGACTTATAATACACATATAAATGCATCTGATAAAGAATTACAAAATACAACTGCTAAAAACAGTGGAGTAGTAAGATTTAATTTGAACTTTAGAAAAGGTCCATCAACAGATGAAAAAATAATATCAGTTTTGCAAACAGGGGAAAAAGTAAAAATATTATCACAATCAAATGGCTGGTATAAGGTACAAAATTCATCAGGAAAAGTAGGTTGGGCTTATGGTAAATATATAAAAACGTCAGATAAAAAAGACGATACAAATGGAACTTTCAAAGATACAGCCAATGTGAGAAAAGGTGCATCAACTAAATACAGCGTTATAGAAACTCTTAAAAAAGGTCAAAAAGTAAAAGTTATTTCATCACTAGATGGATGGTACAAAATAAAATGTCCAGATGGTCAAGTAGGATGGACTCATGGTAGTCACATAGACTCGTCAGTACCACTATATAAATATAAATCAGAAAATAAATCAAAAAAATCAAGTGACTCATCAACAACTTTATCAAAATCATCAAGTAAAAAAATATCAAATTCAAAAAACTCAGTAACATATGGATCAAAATCAGGAAACAAAATGGTAGTATCAGCTACAGCTTATAGTGGGGATTCAATAACATCAACAGGAACAACTCCTAAATTTGGAACAATAGCAGTAGACCCAAGTGTAATTCCTTATGGAACAAAGGTCTATATACCTAGATTTGGTCAAACTTTCATAGCAGAAGATTGTGGTGGAGGAATCAAAGGAAACAGAATAGACATATTTATGAACTCTGAATCTGAGTGCAACAGTTGGGGCGTTAGAAGTATAACTATTGAAATATTAGATTAATAAAAATTTGTAGAAATACATATAAAAATAATAAAAATTGTTGACAATAAAAAAATATGTGGATATAATACGAATATAATCATAAATAACAAAGAAAAATTCTGTGAAAAAGTGAGTAGCTTAAATTAATTTTATAGAGAGCTTGGGATGGTGGAAGCCAAGTATTGAGATTTATGTGAAAAGAGCTTTGGAGAAGACTGTAGGAAATTAAGTATGACAGTAGGTGTTCTCGCCTTAAGAGATAGAGTGGGTAAAATTTTTGTACGTGAGTGAATTTTAATCAACGGACAAAGTCGTTGGCGATATGAGCGAAGCGAATTTTATCAATAAGAGTGGTAACGCGGTATATTCGCCTCTTGGATTTTTAATCCAAGGGGCTTTTTTAATACAATAAAAAGCGTACACTAGATAAGATGAGCGAAGTAAATTTTAAGCAACGGACAAAGTAGTTAGCGATATGAGCAAAGCGAATTTTACCAATAAGAGTGGTACCGCGGACTTCGCCTCTTAGCAATTTTGCTAAGAGGCTTTTTTATATATTAAAGCAACTGGCCAGGCTTAGTATATAAGTAAAAACAATTATTTATATAAAATAAATTTTACTAAAAATTATTAAAGGAGATTAAAAAAATGGAATTAGCACAAATAAAACTGAAAGAAAAATCAAAAAAACAAAAAATGCAAATGCCTCATACTTTAGTAATTATTGCAGTAATAATTGCCATAGTAGCAGTTGCAACATATATAATACCGGGTGGTGCATATGAAACAACAGTCAATGAATCAGGAAAAACAGTAGTAGTAAATGGAACTTTTAAATATATACAAAGCCAACCACAAAATATATTCAAAGTATTGCAAGCACCAATACAGGGAATTGTTGAAGGGGCAGAAATTATAGCGTTTTTATTTATAGTTGGGGGAGCCTTCAGTGTTATATCAAAAACTAAAGCTATAAATTTCGGAATTTTAAGAATAGTTGAAATATTCAAAGGAAAAGAGATATTAGTATTACCAATTTTAATATTCATGTTTTCACTTGGTGGAGCAACTTTTGGAATGAGTGAAGAATCAGTTGCATTTATAGCAATTTTACTACCTTTAGTTTTAGCTCTTGGATATGACTCTATAGTAGCAATGTGTGTTACATACCTTGCTTGTAACTTAGGATTTTCATCAGCAATGCTTAATCCTTTTACAGTGGGAATAGGTCAATCAATAGCAGAAGTACCACTATACTCAGGTGTAGAATATCGTACAATAATTTGGTTTATAACAACTGCAGTAGGATGTGCCTTTGTAATGATATATGCCATGAAAATTAAGAAAAATCCAAAACTTAGTCCAGTATTTGAAAGCGACCAAATAAAGCATGAAAAATTAAAAGATATACAATCAGAAAGTGCAGAATTTACAACTTCACACAAAATCATAGTATTATCTTTATTTATAGGAATTGGAATAATAGTTTATGGAGTTTTAAAATTAGAATTTTGGATTCCTGAAATAGCAGGTATATTCTTAGCAGTAGGACTTATAAGTGGTATAGTTGGAAAATTAGAACCAAATGAAATGGCATCAGCATTTACAGAAGGTGCAAAAGATATGATAGGTGCTGCCATATTAATAGGATTTGCAAGATCAATAATGATAATAGCTCAAAATGCAAATATAATAGATACAATTTTATTTAATTTATCAAATGCAATAGGACATTTACCATCACTAATTGCAGCATATATAATGTTACCAATCCAAATGTTTATAAACTTCTTTGTAAACTCAGGTTCAGGACAAGCTGCACTTACTATGCCGATTTTAGCACCACTTGGTGATTTAGTTGGAATATCTCGTCAATTAACAGTTTTAATTTATCAATTAGGAGACGGATTCTCAAATGCCATGTTCCCAACATCAGGAGTTTTAATAGCATGTTTAGGAATAGCAGGCATACCTTATGGCAAATGGTTAAAATGGATAATACCTCTACAAATAATATTATTTATTTGTTCATTAGGATTTATAACAGTAGCAACATTAATAGGATGGGCTTAATTTAGGGAGGCAATTTATGAAAAGCATATTAGAAAAAGAAGGTAAAAAAATACACGCTAATTTATGTGAAATAAGCGATTATATATATGAAAATCCAGAGCTTGGGAATGAAGAATTTAAATCATCAGAGAAATTAATTTCTTTCTTACAAGATCATAACTTTGAAATAGAAAAAGAATTTTTAGGAATAAAAACTGCTTTTAGAGCAACTTATGATAGTAAAAAAGAAGGAGCAACTATAGGATACTTATGTGAATATGATGCTCTTCCTGAAATAGGTCATGGATGTGGACATAATATGATAGGTAGTATGTCGGCAGGGGCAGGAATAATTTTAAGTAAAGTATTAGATGAAGTTGGAGGAAAAATAATTGTATACGGAACTCCAGCAGAAGAAACAAATGGTGCAAAAGTAATATTTGCAGAAGAAGGAGTATTTGATGAACTTGATGCTGCTATGATGGTGCATCCTGGAGATAAAACTTTAGCAAGTGGAAAAAGTATGGCTCTTTATCCTCTACAATTTACTTATAAAGGAAAAACAGCCCATGCAGCATCTTGTCCTCATGAAGGAATAAATGCACTAAATGCTATAATTCAACTATTTAATGGTATAGATGCTCTTCGTCAACATGTTACTCCAGATGTGAGAATGCATGGTGTAATAACTCAAGGTGGAGTTGCTGCAAACATTGTTCCAGATGAAGCAACAGCACAATTTTATTTTAGAGCAGGAACAAAAGAAACTTTAGATGATATATTAGAAAAAGTAAAAAATATAGCTAAAGGAGCTGCTCTTATGACAGGAGCCACTCTTGAGATGAGTAGATATGAATTACCAAATGATAATTTAAAAACTCATGAAAATTTATCAAGTGCTTTTATGGAAAATTTAAAAGCTTTAGGTATTGAAGATATTCACGGACCAAAGGAAACAGGTTCTAGTGATATAGGTAATGTTAGTCATAAAACTGCCACAATACACCCATACTTATCTATATCAAACTGTCCTTTAACTGGTCATAGTGTGGAAATGGCAAATGCTACAATAACTGATTTAGCTCATGAAAGACTGTTAACAGGAGCATTGGCATTAGCATTTACAGGACTTGATGTATTAAATAAAAAAGTAGAATTATAAAATAGATAATAGCAATTATTTTGGAATAAAAATTCTGAGATAATTGCTATTTTTGTATAAGAAACTAGATAAACAAATAAATGAATTTAATCATCTATGTCATTATATAGCCATGAATAGTGATTATAAAAATTTACAATATAAATATACTTTGCTAAAATCTCTTGAGGGAAATGAGATTTCTATAATTAGAATAGTCTCACAAAAAGATAAAGTTATTAAAACTTATAAAATAAATTGCTAGTAATATTACTAAATTATAAAAACCATACTGTATACAATTGTGTTATTATTAAGTTAAATATTGTATGCAAAAATAGGGGGAAATAGTGATTATGAAATTAAGAAAAGTTGGGATAATCGGTGTAGGTCATGTTGGGGCACATGTTGCCTTTTCACTTGTAACACAAGGAATAGTTGATGAATTAGTATTAGTTGATATAAATAAACAAAAAGCTATAAGTGAAAGACAGGATTTACTTGATGCTACAGCATATTTACCACATAGAATAAACATAGAAGTTGGTGAATATGAAGATTTAGGTGATTGTGACATCATAGTAAACAGTGTGGGGAAAATAGATGATGTCAGCAGAGATAGATTAGCAGAACTTCAACAAAGTGTTGATATGGTAAACTCTTATATAAAAAGAGTGATGAATGCTGGATTTAATGGAATAATAATAAATATAACAAATCCTTGTGACATAATAGCTTATTATATTCAAAAAACTACAGGGCTTCCTAAAAATAAAGTATTTGGAACAGGAACAGGACTTGATAGTTCTAGATTTAAAAATGTAATGGCTCAAGCTACAGGGATAGATCATAAATCAATAATTGGATATTCTTTAGGTGAACATGGAGATTCTCAAATGATTCCTTGGTCAATAGTAAACTTAGGTGGTAAACCTTTAAGTCAATTGGAAAAAGAAAGACCAGAGACTTTTGGCAAACTAGATAAAGAAGATATAAAAAATAAAACTGTAAAAGGTGGATGGGTAACATATGAAGGAAAGAAATGTACAGAGTTTGGTATAGCATCCACATCAGCTAGACTTATAAAAGGAATTTACCATGATGAAAAATTTGTAACAACAGCATCTACTTTATTAGAAGGTGAATATGGAGAAGAAGGATTATTTATAAGTATACCAGTAGTAATAGGAAAAGAAGGTATAGAAGATAAATATGAACTTAATTTAACAGAAGATGAATTAAAAGAGTTTAAACATTCTTGTAGCGTAGTAAAAGAAAATATAGCAAAAATAAAGTAGTGGTATATTGATTAAACATCTGTTCAGATTATATAAAAACAACGACTACAAAAGTTATATCAACAGGAACAGCTACCATAGATGGTGTAAGTGTTAGAAGTAAGAACTCAGCAAGCGGTACTTATTTAGGGAGTTTACGTACGGGAGACAAGGTAGAAATTATTGAAAAAATGAGTAATGGTTGGTACAAAATAAAATATAATAAATCATTTGCTTATGTTAGTAGTGAATTTATAAAACTTACAGGTACAAAAACTATAGATAATGAATTAAATACAGGTATAGTTTACAATGCAACAAAACTTACAGTTAGAGAAAAAGCATCAACAAGTTCAAAATGTTTAGGGTATCTACCAAAGGGTACAAAAGTATCAATAGTTAGAGTTACATCTGATAATTGGTATAAAATTAAGTATAAAAATTCATATGCTTATGTAAGAGGCCAATATATAAAATTAACTTCAAGTGTAAAAGTAATAAGTAGAGGAACAGTTACATCAACAACATTAAATGTTAGAAAAAGTAAATCTACATCATCAACAAAGTTAGGAACTCTGAAAAAGGGAACTAGAGTTGCTATAGTTAAAAAAGAATCCAATGGTTGCTATAAGATAATATATGGCGAACAATATGGATATATTGCAAGTCAATATGTAAAAATAAGTTCATCAAATTCTACAAATAGGAAAAATTTGAATGATTTCTTATTTATAGGAGATTCATTTACGGCTAGAATAGAAAAAACAATAAAGAGTAATAATGAAGCTGTTTATGTTCATGCTCAAGGAGGAAGTAGATCCTCTTACTGGTTAGATAAGGTAGATGAAATGCCAGATAAAAATCTTGTGGAAAGTATATCTATATTAATTGGTGTAAATGGAGTTACAACAGCTGATAATATAACAAATACAAAGGCGTTAATAAATCAACTAATTGTAAGATATCCAGATAAAGCTATATATGTTCAAAAAGTATTCCCAGTTGCTAAAAACTTTACAGATGGAAATCCTACAACATATAATAAAACAATTGCACAGTATAATAAGCAGTTAAATGAATTTTGTAGTACAAAATCAAATGTTAAAATAATAGATGCAACTACTGGTTTTGTTGATAGCAAAGGTTATTTGACTAATGCAAGTGATGGATTACACATTAACGAAGTTAGGAATTCTATTTTCTACAAAAATATTTTTAATGCTATAAAGAATGTAGAGAAAACTAAATAAATGTTATATAAGAAATCTACGAATTTAATGCCGTAGATTTTTTATTGCAAGAAATATTTATGACTATAATATATAAGGAGAAAAACTATATGACGATTACTGAAGTTAGTAAATTATATGATATAACACCAGATACACTTAGATACTATGAAAGAATAGGATTAATTCCAAAAATACATCGCAATAAAAATGGGATTAGAGACTATACTCAAGAAGATTGTAATTGGGTGGAATTTATTAAATGTATGAGAAATGCAGGTCTTCCCATTGAAACTTTAATAGATTATGTAACTATGTTTCAACAAGGAGATTCTACCATAGATGCTAGAAAGGAATTATTAACAGAGCAACGTAAAGTTTTAGAGAAAAAAATTAAAGATATGAATGAGACTTTAGGGCGATTAAATCATAAAATTGAGTTATATGAAAAAGGTTTAATGATAAATGAAAAAGAGTTAAGAGAAAAAAATAAATAATTGCAAAAATGTTGATATGGAGTATATATTTAACTAATATTATATATATGAAGTAAATTTAGGGATAAAAATATGGTGGAGGGAGAATAATGGAATTAAAACAAGAAGATTTATTAAATTTTGATTTAGTAAAAAATAAAGTAAATAATATACTAGAGGAATATGCAGATAAAGCTAGTGAAATTGCAAAACTACCCATATCAATACATGAAACTAATAATCTTATGGATTTAGAAGAAGAAATGTGTTTAAAGATATTGAATGCTTGGGAAATTAATAAATTTAAAACAGATGCCGAGTATATATTAAAAGGAAGTATATTATTAAATAAAGACAAATTTATATATAAAACTCTTATAGGAAAAATAATGAGATTAATACCTGGAGGAGTTACCATACTTTCCATAGGTATAAATAGTTCTTTAGCTAGAAGATTTACATTAGCCCTAGGATATTCCATGTCACAATTATCAACTACATATATTAATTTAGTAATAGAGAATAAAGATATAGACCCACTTAATATTTTTACAAAAGAAGCCATAGAAGATTTAATGGAAAGTTATTTAATAGAGTACAATAAAACTGTAACCAATTAATAAAATAAAGAAAAGGGAATATTAATTTTTTAATACTCCCTTTTTGAATTTACATAGATTTATTTAACTTATTTAAGTGAGATAATTCTTTTAGAACATTGTTGTAGTTATTAAATTGCTTTTGATCTTTTAAAATAAATATATATTTCGTATATGTTAGAAACTAAAGATTTCCTTGAGTTTATAATTTGATTATAATTATTTTTTTATTCATAAATAGCCTCCTATTTAGTATTATTTTTCATATTTTTTGTCTTATCATACTTAGATTTTTAATCGTATTTTTTCTATAACCATAAAAATTAAAGTAAATAATAAGAAAAACAGCCTAATTATTACATTAAACCAATATAAATAGTTTATAATATAAATAAAAAGCTTTTTTGTTGTTTTTTAGTGCAATAAATAATAATATGTATTTATAAAAAATCGAACTTATGATAAAATGTATAAATTAGATGAAGAATTCGTTGAGAAAGTAATATAGGAGGATGAAATGAAAAATAATGTAACAATAAAAGATGTTGCAAAGCTAGCTGGTGTTTCCATATCAACAGTATCAAGAGTTATAAATGACTCAAAACCAGTAACGGATGAAGTGAAGCAAAGAGTTTTAGACGTAATCAAAGAAACAGGTTATGTACCAAATCCTCTTGCTAGAAGTTTAGTTACTAAAAAAAGTAAATTAATAGGAGTAATAGTTCCAGAAGTATCTGATTCTTTTGTAAATGAAATATTGAACGGAATAGAAGCAGTTGCTAAAATGTACGATTACGATATACTTCTAGTTAATACTTATTCGGATAAGCAACAAGAAATAGATAGTATAAGACTTTTAAAAACTAAACAAGTTGAAGGTATAGTAATGGTTTCATGGATACTTGACGAAGACCATGTAAATTATATGAAAGAAAGCAGAATACCTGCAGTTTACATAAGTAAAACTGCTAGAGATTATGACATATATACAGTAAGTACAAGTAACGAAAATGCAACTTACGATATGACTAAGTACTTAATCGAAAATAATCATAAAGAAATAGCTTTAATAATGACAAGTAAAGAAGAAACTATACTTGAAGCTGAGAGAAGAACAGGATACGAAAGAGCTCTAAGAGATAATAACATAGAGGTGAGAGATGAATTAATCAAACACGGTAATACTGACTATGAGGGCGGATATAACTCTATGAAAGAACTTTTAGACGATAAAATAATACCATCAGCAGTATTCGTTACAGGAGATGAAGCAGCTGTTGGAGCAATAAATGCAATATTCGATGCAGGATATAATGTTCCACAAGATATATCAGTAGTAGGTTTCAATGATACTAAACTTGCAAAAATATATAGACCTAAGTTAACAACTGTATTCCAACCATTATTCGACATGGGTGCAGTTTCAATCAGAGCTTTAATCAAACTTATAAATGGTGAGCCTGTAGAAGAAAAGAAAATAGAACTTCCATATCAAATCATGGAGAGAGAATCTGTAATTAAAAAATAGATATATTTAATATGAAGATATCAGTGAAATTTACTGATATCTTTTTTGTATACTTAAATTTATATTTTTAATAAAATTATTATGGGTGCAATGGGAAGGATACTTTGCGGAATATGTAGAATGTTATTTAAGCAACTTTTAAATGTAGTATAAACAATAAAATTT
The DNA here is from genome assembly GCA_900557165.1 of uncultured Clostridium sp. GTDB lineage: Bacteria > Bacillota > Clostridia > Peptostreptococcales > Peptostreptococcaceae > Terrisporobacter. The sequence goes on along the minus strand of USRS01000005.1, from coordinate 23,337 downwards.
TTATTTTTGGGAGGTTTATATGAAAAAAATAATAATCGATGGTAATAGTCTTACATTAGATGATTTAGTTAATGTTGCAAGATATAATTTTCCTGTAGAAATAAGTAAAGAAGCTTTAGAAAATGTTAAAGTTTCTAGACAAATAGTTGATGATATAGTAGAAGCAGAACAAATTTCTTATGGTATAACTACTGGTTTTGGGAAGTTTTCTGATGTGGCCATATCTAAAGAGGAATGTAGACAATTACAAAAAAATTTAATTATGTCTCATTCATGTGGTGTGGGAAATCCTTTAAGTGAAGAAATAGTTAGAGCAATGATGCTTCTTAGAGCAAATGCCTTATCTAAAGGATATTCAGGAATTAGATGTGAAACATTAGATGTATTAATCTCCATGTTAAATAAAGGGGTTCATCCTATAGTGCCAGAAAAAGGATCGCTAGGATCTTCAGGAGATTTAGCTCCCCTATCTCATATGGTACTTACCATGTTGGGACTTGGTGAAGCAATTTATAAGGGTGTAAAAATGGAATCTAAAGATGCCATGGAGAAAGCAGGAATAAAACCTCTTGAATATCTAGGTGCAAAGGAAGGTTTAGCATTGATTAATGGAACTCAATGTATGACTGCTGTAGGAGCAATAACTATTTATGATGCCATGAATTTAATGAAAACTGCTGATATATCACTATGTTTAACTATGGAGGCACTAAATGGAATAACTTGTGCCATGGATGAAAGAGTAAACTTAGTTAGACCTCATAAAGGACAATTTAATACAGCTAAAAATGTTCTTAAAATAGTAGATGGCAGTGAAATGGTAAGTGAACAAGGTCAACTTAGAACCCAAGATGCCTACTCATTAAGATGTTCACCACAAATTCATGGAGCAGTAAAAGATGCCTTAGAATATGTAAAAAATAAAATTGAAATAGAGATGAATTCTGTGACAGATAATCCTATAATATTCCCTGGAGAAGATCAAAAAATCATATCTGGCGGTAATTTCCATGGAGAACCTATGGCACTAGCATTTGATTTTCTAGGAATTGCTTTATCAGAGATGGCTAATATATCAGAAAGAAGATTAGAAAAAATGGTAAATCCAGCACTTAGTCATGGTCTACCAGCATTTTTAGTTAATCAAGGAGGATTAAACTCTGGATTTATGATAGTTCAATATTCTGCTGCCTCTTTAGTATCAGAAAATAAGGTATTATCCCATCCAGCCAGTGTAGATTCTATACCTTCTTCTGCAAATCAAGAAGACCATGTATCAATGGGTACAATTGCAGCTAGAAAAGCTAGAGATATTATGGATAATGTGAGAAAAGTTATTGCTATGGAACTTTTAACAAGTGTACAAGCAATAGACTTAAGAGGAAAGAAAAAATTAGGAGTAGGTAGTGAAGCAGCTTATAATATAATAAGAGATCACACTCCATTTATAGATAAAGATAGAATAATGTACAAAGATATAAATATTTGTGAAGATTTAATAAAAGACAACTTATTAGTAGAAGTAGTAGAAGAAGCATTGGAAGAAGAGATATTATTATTTGAAGAGATTGAACCAAGTAAACAGTTATCAGATAATTTATAAATTTTAAGGAGACGATAACAAAATGGAAAAAACTTTAGCTTTTAATAATGAAGATATAAATAATGCCATGACTATTAAGTTGTCAGACATACCAAAAGATATACCACCCTTTGTCAAAAACATAAGAAGAGCTCCAAGAAGGGAAGCAAAATTAAGCAACTCAGACATAAAATTAGCCCTAAAAAATGCACTAAGATACATACCTGAAGAGTATCATGAAAAATTAGCTCCAGAATTTTTAGATGAATTAATGACTCATGGTAGAATTTATGGTTATAGATTTAGACCAGAAGGAAAAATATATGGAAAATCAATTGATGAATATAAAGGAAGATGCACTGAAGGAAAGGCATTCCAAGTTATGATAGATAATAATCTTGATTTTGATGTGGCACTTTATCCTTATGAACTTGTTACATATGGGGAGACAGGTCAAGTATTTCAAAATTGGATGCAATATCAACTTGTAAAAAAATATTTAGAAGTTTTAACTGAAGACCAGACTTTAGTTATACAATCAGGTCATCCTGTAGGACTTTTTAAATCAAAACCAGATGCACCAAGAGTTATACTTACCAATTCTCTAATGGTTGGTATGTTTGATAATCAAGAAGAATGGAAAAGAGCCACTGCCATAGGTGTAGCCAACTATGGTCAAATGACTGCTGGTGGTTGGATGTATATAGGTCCCCAAGGTATAGTTCATGGAACTTATTCAACTATACTTAATGCAGGTAGGTTAAAACTTGGAATACCTCAAGATAAAAATTTAGCAGGAAGATTATTTGTAACTTCAGGCCTTGGAGGAATGAGTGGAGCTCAAGGAAAAGCTGTTGAAATTGCCGGTGGAGTAGGAATAATTGCAGAAGTAGATAAATCTAGAATAAAAACTAGATATGATCAAGGTTGGGTAAGTGAAATAGTTAATTCTCCTAAGGAAGCCTTTGATCTTGCTCATAAAAAAATGGATGCAAAAGAAGCATGTGCCATAGCCTTTTATGGAAATATAGTTGATTTATTACAATATGCAGTAGAAAAGAACATTCATATAGATTTATTATCAGATCAAACATCTTGTCATGCTGTTTATGATGGAGGTTATTGTCCAGTAGGAATTACCTTTGAAGAAAGAACAGAACTTTTAGCTCATGACATAGAAAAATTTGCTCACTTAGTAGATGAAACTTTAAGAAAACATTTTGAATTAATAAAAATTTTACATGATAGAGGAGTTTACTTCTTTGATTATGGAAATAGCTTTATGAAGGCAGTTTATGATGCAGGATGCAAAGAAATTTCAAAAAATGGCGTAGATGAAAAGGATGGATTCATATTCCCATCTTATGTGGAAGATATATTGGGACCACAATTATTTGATTTTGGATATGGACCATTTAGATGGGTTTGTTTAAGTGGAAAACATGAAGATTTATTAAAAACAGATGAAGCTGCCATGAGTTGTATAGACCCAAATAGAAGATATCAAGATAGAGACAACTATATTTGGATAAAAGATGCAGATAAAAATAATCTAGTTGTGGGAACTCAAGCTAGAATTTTATATCAAGATGCCATGGGAAGAACAAATATTGCTCTTAAATTTAATGATATGGTAAGACGTGGAGAAATAGGACCAGTTATGATGGGTAGAGACCATCATGATGTATCAGGAACAGACTCACCATTTAGGGAAACTTCTAATATAAAAGATGGAAGTAACATAATGGCTGATATGGCAACTCATTGTTTTGCAGGAAACTGTGCTAGGGGAATGAGTTTAGTTGCTCTTCATAATGGTGGAGGAGTAGGAATTGGTAAAGCTATAAATGGTGGATTTGGTATGGTTCTTGATGGTTCTAGGAGGGTTGATGACATACTTAGAACTTCCATGCCTTGGGATGTTATGAGTGGCGTTGCTAGACGTGCTTGGGCTAGAAATGAAAACTCAATAACTACAGTTATGGAATATAACAAAATGTGTGAAGGAAAAGACCATCTAACACTTCCTTTTATAGCAGATGATGAAATGATTGATGAATTAGTTGGAGATAAAGAATTTGAATAGGGGGGAAAGTCGTGGCTATAGTACAATGTGTACCCAATTTTAGTGAAGGTATAGATTTAAATAAAATTGAAGAAATAGTAAATCCATTAAGGGGAATAAGTGGTGTAAAACTATTAAATTATGAAGCAGATAAAGATTATAATCGTTTAGTAGTTACTGTAATAGGCGAGCCTGAAGCTGTAAAAAATGCAATATTTAAATCCATAGGTGTGGCAGCAAGCACGATAGACATGAATTATCACAAAGGACAACATTCTAGATTTGGTGCATGTGATGTTTGCCCGTTTATACCAATTAAAGATATGACTATGGATGATGCTGTAAATTTATCAAAAGAGCTGGCTCAGATGGTTGGAGAGTCATATAAAATACCTGTATTTTTATATGAGGCATCAGCTAGTAGAGCTGAAAGAGAAAATTTAGCAACTGTTAGAAAAGGTGAGTTTGAAGGATTGGATGAAAAACTAAATGATCCACAGTGGAAACCAGATTATGGACCAGCAAAAAAACATCCAACTGCAGGTGCCATAGCCATAGGTGCTAGAAAACCTCTTATTGCATATAACATAAATTTAGATACACCCAATATAGAAATAGCAAGTAAAATTGCAAAAACTATTAGATTTTCAAATGGTGGTTACAGATACATAAAAGCAGGACCAGTATCAGTACCTGAAAGAAATATCACTCAAGTTACTATGAATTTAACTGATTATAGTAAAACAGCCATCTATAGGGCTTATGAAGCAGTAAAGATGGAATCTAAAAGATATGGTGTAAATGTGATGGGAAGTGAGATAGTAGGGCTTTGTCCAATGGAAGCTTTAATAGATACAGCCATCTATTACTTAGGTTTGGAAAACTTCTCCATGGACAAAGTACTAGAATCGAGTTTAATGGAGTAGATTGAAATGAAAATAGATTTAATTATAAAAAACATAGGTAAATTAGTTACTATGGAAAATTCATTTTTCCCTAGAATAGGAAATCAAATGAATGAACTTACCATATTGGAAAATGCTTATATAGCTGTAGCTCAAGGTAAGATTTTTCAAGTGGGAGTAGGAGATGAGTATAAAAAACTTATTGGAGAAAACACAAAAGTAGATGATGTGGGAGGAAAATTAGTAACACCGGGACTTATTGACTCACATACTCATTTAGTTCATGGAGGTTCAAGAGAAAATGAATTTTCTAAAAAATTAAATGGAGTACCTTATATTCAAATTCTGCAAGAAGGTGGAGGAATACTAAGCACAGTTAATGCAACAAAGGAAGCTACTTTTGATGAATTGTACAATAAAGCAAAGAAGAGCTTAGATAGAATGGTGGAGTTTGGAGTAACTACTGTTGAATCAAAAAGTGGATATGGCTTAGATTTAGAAACAGAAATAAAGCAATTGGAAGTTGCTCACAAATTAAATGAAGACCATCCCATAGATTTAGTGCATACATTTTTGGGGGCTCATGCTGTACCGGTGGAATATAAGAATAACCCTAAAGCATATATTGAATTATTGGTAAAGGAAATTATGCCTAAAATTAAAGAAATGAATCTGGCTGAATTTTGTGATGTATTTTGCGAAGAAGGTGTATTTTCTGTAGAAGAAAGTGAGTACATTCTAAAAAATGCTAAAGATATGGGATATAAATTAAAAATTCATGCTGATGAAATAGCTCCCATAGGTGGAGCAGAGCTAGCAGCAAAACTTGGATGTATATCGGCAGATCATTTAATGGCAGCCAGTGATAAAGGTTTAGAAGATATGGCGGGTGGAAATGTAATAGCAAATATTTTGCCAGGAACATCATTTAATTTAAATAAACCTTCTGCCAATGCTAGAAAAATGATTGATTTAAATGTAGCTCTAAGTTTATCTAGCGATTATAATCCAGGAAGTTGTCCAAGTGAAAATTTACAATTTGTAATGCAACTAGGATGTTTAAATTTAAAAATGACCCCAAATGAAGTTTTAACAGCTGTAACAATTAATGCAGCTCATTGTATTGATAGAGCTAGAGAAATAGGATCAATTGAAGTTGGTAAAAAGGCTGATATAGCAGTGTTTGATGCACCAAATATGGAGTATTTAATGTATCATTTTGGTATAAATCATATAGACAAGGTTTATAAAGATGGTGTACTTGTAGTTAATAATAAACATGTAGTTTATTAAAAAATAAAAACTTAGATATTTATATTCAGGTATTTAAGTAAAGTGGATTTTAGGAGGACGTATATGAAATTAATAGATATGACGTTAACTGATTTTATTGAGGAAGTGGATTCAACTTCACCAGCTCCAGGAGGTGGTTCAGTAGCAGCTCTTGCATCAGATATAGGTGTTGGTTTATCAAGAATGATGGCACATTTAAGTTTTGGCAAGAAAAAATATGAATCATTGGATGGAGATTTACAAGAAGAATTTAAAGTTAAATTTGATAAGCTTGGTGAGATAAGAAAAGAATTAAATAAATTAATTGATGAAGATACTAATTCTTTTAATGAGTTTATGAAGGCAATTAAAATGCCCAAAGAAACTTTTAAACAGATAACAGAAAGGCAAAAAGCTTTAGCCGATGCAACTTTATATTCTATAAAAGTACCATATAAAACAGCACAGTTATCTTTAGAGGCTATGAAACAATTAGATTTTTTAGTTACTAATGGTAATCAAAATGCTATTACAGACATAGGTGTAGGAATATTAATGCTCTGTACAGGTCTAGAAGGTGCCATACTTAATGTGAAGGTTAACTTAAAAGGACTAGAACAGAAAGACTTAAGTAGAAAATACTATGAAAGTTGTGAAGAAATGTTACAAGAAGGAAAAGAAATAAGAGATAAATTATTATTTATAATACATGAATCAGTGGAATAATAAAAAATAGAACCAACCCAAAGGGGAAGGTTCTATTTTTTATTATTTTTTAGATATTATTAATTAGTATCACCTGTATGATGAGATGATTTTTTTACTTTTTTTACCTTTTTAACTTTTTTCTTTGAAGTGCTAGGGCTTGATTGTTTAGTATTTTCAGGTTTATTTATGTTTTTTGTTTTTTTAGCATTTTTCTTAACTTTTTCTTGGACTTCTGCATTATTTATTTTAGTCATTATACTATCTAATTTTTTTTGTTGTTCTGGATCTAAGAAGTTTTTGAATTTAGAAACTACCTCTTCTTTACCTTTTAAGTTTTTTCCTATTTTAACAAGTTCATCAATAAGTTCATCTTCTGATTTATTTTTATATCCTTCAGCTATTTTTTCTACTTTGTTTTTATCTATATTTTTTTCTTTTGCGAATTTTTCAAGTGTTTTTTGATCTATTTTTTTCATGTTTATCCCCCCTTCTATATAAGTACTTATATATTTTGAATATGGAAATTTAATTTTAATCTATTATTTAATATATGCATAAGACTTTTAATAGTGTTACTTAAGAGTGATATTTATAAAATAAACTACTTAAAGTTTCTATTTAATCTTTGAGGAAAAGGTCTATTTTCTTTTAATGAAGTATAGAAGTTATCCATCATGCAAGGAGTTTTGTCTATAGAATTATTGTATAAAGTTTTAATATTTTTACAGCCTTCATTTATTAATAATTTATCAAATTCAGATTCGATTTCTGTATGAGAGAGGTTGTTTTCTTGGGTGACTTTATTTATATAAGGGTGGCATTCGCTATCTAGCATAAAATGGCATAAAAAACCTAGTATATAAACTAAAGATTATTCTTTATTATTGGATTTTTTTATTATACTTCGTGCTTTTTCAAAAAAATATTTGAATTTTCATTATGAATTTTATGTCCTAATTTTGAAGTTGGATTATTATATATCAAAGGTTTATAATAAAATAATATATCTGGTCCATGGAGACCTATGAAAAACAAATCCATATTTTTTAAAATTATATTTTTAATTTCATCATCTACTTGGGCTAAAACCTTTTTTCCAAAAGCATAATGTGCATAAGTTCCAGGCATAATTAAGACCTCCAAAAGAATTTATTTATATAAATCAAGTATATCAAGGTTTAAATAAAAAACTACTTTATATAATATCTAAGGAAATTTTCTCATAGAATTAACATATAGAAAGAATTTGAAAAAGTGGTAATTACATTCATTAAGATAGATAAATCCTTATAAAAATGTATATGCAGTAGTAATTTAAAAAAGTAACATATATAGCTTGTGATTCATAATTTATTAGGAAGGAGTAGTTATATTAAGGGGTGACTTGTGTGAACAATTTACTGTTAATACTGGCAATGATGCTATTGAGTAATGGAAATATACCGCTACTTGATAATAAAAATAAATCAAATAAGTCTGTAGAGGAGTCAACAAAGGTGCAAGTAATAGAGCCAAATAGTAAAGGCATGCAAAGTAAAAGAAGCAGTCCTAAAGTTCGTAAAATTAAAAAAATTAAAAAGAAAACAAAAAGTAAAGACAAAGTAAAAGATGTAAACAAAGAACCAATAAAAAATATTTTGAAGTTTGATATGGGGGACGTTAACAAAGGTATAAACTTAATGGAATTAAGTGAAGATGATTTAGATAGAGGAATGGAAATAATCACAAGAACAAAAAAGTATATGAATAAAGAAGAGCGAAATATATTAATAAAATTGGAAAGTGTTCTTGATTTAGTTAAAGGTATAAAAAAACTCAATGATATTAATATACTAAGTGAAGAAGATGAAAGTGATTTTTTCAGAAGTATGGATGAAGAAGATAAGAAAAATATGATGATAAAGGAAATTTTAGAAGTTTTTCCAGAAAAGAAAAAACAATCCGTAGAAAAAGCCCTTGAAATGAAAAAAATGATAGATTTATTTGCAGAGTTATTTTTACCAGATGGAGAAGAAGGTGGCGGATTTAGCTTAAGCTCTTTAGCAGATATTAATAATTTAGGTAGTATAAGTAATTTGAAATTATTAGGAAATCTTTTAAGAAGTTTAGATGATGAGGAAGAAGATGAAGAAGAGAAAGAATATGAATATGTAGAAGTTGAAGATGAAAATATAAGAGAAGTAGATGAAGACTTAGATACTCAGCAAGATAATGATGAATATGTAGAAGTAAATAAAGCTGTTTCAAACAACAAAAAATATAGCAAAAATAAAGCTAGAAGAAATAAAAACAAAAATAAAAGAAAAAAAGAAGTGTAATAAAAAAACTTAAATAGATAAAAATATATTTAAATACATAAGTAAAAAGTCATAATTTAGAAAAATAACTTAAAATTAAAAAAATTTACAGAATAAAGTACTTTAATTATCTTAGGTTTTGTATTATAATAAATATAAATAAAAAAAGAAAAATACATCCTGGGACATACGATAGGTTTCCTTTAAATTCAACCGACATGCATTATACGGGAGATCGGGTCTTGCAATAGTAAGAGGCCATTATATTTATATAAAGGAATCTAAACTTGCGAGCAGGTCACCCACCTGGGAGATTCTCGGGTATGAATTTATAGGACCAACGGTGCCTTGGGAATAAAAAAATGTTGCTTTTAAAGCAACATTTTTATTTTGCAAAAATTTATAATCCCAATATACCTACATCATTTAAAGTGGAAAAAACATGACTTATATTATATTCTAAATCATCTTTATAATTGGAATAGAAGGTGGATCTAATAAAGTTATCTTCTAAGGAGTATTCATCTATATTTGGTTTAGACCAAGTTAGACCATCATTTGTAGATGTACAAGTAAATAATTTATTATAATTTACCCAAGAAAGTAAAAGTTTTGAATTGTTTTTTATTAATTCTGGATACATACAAGTGGATGGTTCACTTAAATAAGATGATGTTTTTAAATTAAATTTATTTTCACTAAGATATCCATTTATGTATTTTACAATATAGCCATTATTTTCATATTCACAGAAACAGATATGATAAAAGTTAATATTATCTCTAATTGCACTTAAATAAAGTTTATTATATCCACTATTTGTGATTTGTATAGGATCACTCCAAGTAAAAGTCCCAAGATTAAATCTAGAAGCAAAAACCTCTTCACACCCATTTACTAAATTGAAATAGAAAATAGTAGGGATGAATCCATTCCATAAAACAGTAAAGTTATTTAGAACAATATGGTTTATAAAATCTATTTTATTTTCAATCCAATAATCCTTATGTTTATAATGATGAAAAAGAGCACATGTATTTGTGGAATTATTATTAAAAACATAATAAAAAATATGAGGATTATCTTCTATATATTTAACATAAGGAAAAGCCAAAGCAAATTTTTTATAATTATAAGTTATAGCCTCAATTTTTTTAAAAATAAAAGATTGATTGCTGCATTTTAGTATTTCTAATGATTTGTCACAGTATATACAATAAATATTATCATCTTTGTCTATGGAGATAGAATACTTAGTAAAATCTATATTATTATAATTGATTAGTTTGTTTTTTTGAAGAAGGCATCCGTTGTCATCATAATAATTATAATAAAGACCATCACTATCTGGACTAATATAAAACATATCTTTATAACTTCTTCTTATTATGGCAAATCTCTCATTTATAAAACTCATTTTTAACCTCCTAAAAACTTCATATAATAATATATTTACAAAAAAAATTTATATTCTACTTTTGCTTATCTTTGTTGATACTCAAGTCACAATTAATCATCAAAAAGCATAATAATAATTAGGCCTACAAAGCCAGGACATTTTAATAAATATCATTGAAAGGGGATAACAAAAAATGCATGACTTAAAAAGAAGTAAGAAAAAAATGTATAAAAAACAAATGCCTGCTATGATAAATTCTTACAATGAAGAATCAACAGTAGAAATAGAAGACCTTGAAAGAGGATGCAAAAACAAAACTAATATAAACAATTCTAATAATGCTTGTAACTGTGCAGGAAACCAATCTACAAATCAAAATAATAACAACAATCAAAAACACGACTGTCATCACGATCATCACGATCATCATGAACACCATGACTATGATGAATTTGAATGCGTTTGTGAATGTAAAAAATCAAACAACCACTGTGAACCTTGTGAAGCTGAATCAGATACTTGTGTAGCAAATCCTTGTGCAGGAGATCAATGTTGTAATGGTATTACTCCGACTTATTCAAGTAAGAATGCTTCTCCAGTAGCAATAGAAGCACAAAGAATATATGATGCAATTAAATTCCAAATGTTTACTGATGCAACTGGTCCAAATGGAGAAACTTTATACTTTGATTATGATGTAGTTGAAATTGAAGGACGTATTCCAGTAACAGGACTTGCTAATGTTACAGTTGATGAAGTTTGTATGAACTATTCATCAATTGAAGTAGTTCCAGGAATACCAAGTATTGAAGATTTCCAAGTGATGGAAGTAGAAGATAATGCACCTTGTGATACTGTATTTGAATATGCTGTTTGCCCAGAAAAAAATGCAACTTGCTGTGCAAGAAATAGAGGTCAAAGCGTATCTTACAAAGAAAGAGGATTAACTGTAATAGTAAATAATTTAGTACTTGAACTAAGATGTCATTGTGGTTGTACTAAAATAAGAGCTTTTGCTTATCCAGCTGTTCAACAAATGGGAGGACAATTATGCAGAGTTGATTCTGTAGAATTTAGATACAACACATTAGCAGCTAGAATGTGTATACCATCTAATGGAAGATCATTAACATTAAGACAAAACTATCAAACTAGCTTAACAGTTGATTGTATATCTAAAGCTTATATATCTGCACAAGATTGTTGTGGATGCGACTGTGACGATTGCTTCGAATTAACAATACCAAGTGGAATAGATTTAATTTGTTGCATAGAAGAAACAGTAAGTATATTGATAAGTGATCAAGTAGTTGTATTAGCAGTATCTCAAGGAATCAATCCAAGAGTAGTAGATACTTTTGCAAATGTATGTAGTTTTCCAAGTTGTGGACAATAATATTAAATAAATAAAAACCTCACATCTCACTCAAAAATAACTTAACTTACTAATGTAAGGACTATCAATATATTGATAGTCCTTTTTGCTAATATTTTTTATAAACTATGCTATAGCAATATTCAAAAATATCATCTTTGATAGTTGACAAAGATCTAAAATCTGAAAAGGAAGATGTACTTCTAAGTAAGTTATGAGCTTGTGTCCATTTTCTATTGCTATTATTAAAAATAAAAGTTTTTGTATTAACCTCAGACCTTTTATTTTTATCAACATAATTATAAGTAAAAATCATATTGTTCATATCATCTATATTCAGTTTATAGATGGATTCATCTTTTTTTATAGTATTATTAAAATGAAATTTTTGAATATTATAATTTGAAGGATTAAAGTTGTAGTGAGAAACTCTATAACAATTTTTTTTAATAGAAGATTCTTCAACTAAAAAAATATTTATATAATTTTGAATTATAAATAATCTCATATTTTTTAAATTACTTGTATCATGACATACCTTGCAAAGAGATTTTCTTTTTACCTTACCATTCTTATAAATGAAATGTATTAATTTACCTTTTGTATTAATGGCACAAATATGAATAAAATTTTTATCATCAAAATTAGCGCAGTAGGAAACTATATTATTAGCAATTTTTTCTATTTTTTCATTTATATTTTTTATAAATAGACAGTTATTTTCCTCATAAACATAAAATGGTTTGATACTATTAATCAAAATTTCACCTACTTTCAATTATATTTTTTTAAAGCTTTTAGCAAAGTAATAGTATGAAGAAGTGTTGTAAAAATAGCTGTTATTGTTATGGCATAAATATAAGCATGCATATTTAAACTAGGTATAGGTAATAAAAAATATATGGCAATAACTTGAATAATCATACCTAAAATGGTGTTAACACTAGAGATAACTTCTTTTCTAATTGCATGAAGTATTCCTGATAAAGTTTGATTTAAACTTAGAAAAAGTGGAGCTAAAAACATAGTCTTTAAATAAATACCAGCAGTTTTATTATTGAAAACTAATAAACATAATTTTTCACCAAAGAAATAAAAAAATAAAGATGATATAATACCAACACCTAAAGTTAAAATTACAGAATAATAAATTTTAATTTTTACACTTTTAATTTTATTTAAAGCAACCTCCTGGGAGATGCTAGGAATCAAATTTACTACTAAAGCAGATCCTATGGTAAAAGGAAGATAAACAAAAGGCATAACCATACCAGATATTATTCCATAAAGGCCAATAGATTGAGAGTAAGATATTCCTGATAATACTAATCTAGAGGGAACTATCATGGAACTTACAGATTGTAAAATAACAGAAGACATTTTATTACAAGTAATAGGTAATGACATCTTTAAGGTTTCCATTGAAGAATAATAAAAGTCTCTAAGTCTAATAGTAAATTTGTTGTATAAGGTCGATTCATTATATAGACAAATAGTCATATAAATTACATTAGTAGCCTCACCAATGGATATGGCAAGTAAAGTTATATAACAAATCATAGCCTTATTATTTATGTACATGGCAAGTAAAAAAACAAATAATATTCTTGTAACTTGTTCAATCACTTGGCCAATTGCAGGAACTAATACTTTTTTAATGCCATAAAAGTATCCTCTTAATACATTGGAAATAGTAATTAAAACAATTGCTGGACAGATGGATAAAATAAATAAATTTAAATTTTTATTTTGCAAAAGTCTAAAAGATAAATAATTACTAGAAAAAGATACCATTATAGAAATAAATAAAGATATAAAAAAAGAAACATACAAAGTTGATATAAAAAATATGTTTACGTCCTTTTTATCTTCAAAAGTATTTTCCTTTGCAATTAAACAAGATAGAGCAGTAGGTATGCCTGTGGTGGTTAGAGCAATGCAAATCATTAAAAAGTTAAATATCATGTGATATATGCCAAGACACACATCTCCCATAACCCGTGATAGAAAAATTTTATATAGAAATCCTAAGACTCTTACTATTAAATTGGATATAAATAAAATTATGGTTGATAAAACTAAATTAGGAATTCTCAAAAAAATCACCTCCACATATTAAAAATGTATTCTTATGAAGGTGAAAAAATAATTATAATTTTATAAAATTGGGTTTTAAATTATCAAAAGTACAAATATATTTAAAGCCCATATCTTTTAAATAAGATTGAATATAATCAAACTTGCAAGCAATAAAGGATGGACAGTGAGCATCAGAACCAGTTGTGATTATTTCGCCACCTAAGTCTTTGTAAAGAGAAATGATTCTTCGAGATGGTGTTAAGTCAGGTAATTCATATCTAAAGCAAGAAGTATTTATCTCAATGCCTTTATTTTTAGAAATAACTTCTTTTAAAATAGCTTCAATAATATCCATAAATAAACTATCTCCCAAAGAATTTTCATAGGGGCCGTATCTCTTTATTAAGTCTAAATGACCTAAAACACTGTAGTCATCAAAATTTTTAACTATATCATAAAAAGTTTTATAATAAATTTCATAAGATTTCTGTTGAGTTTTATCTTTAAAATATTCATCATAATATAAGTCGTTTTTATCAATGGCATGTTGAGAACAAATTATAAAATCAAATTGATTATTTTTCATCTCATTAGAATATCTATCTATAAGATGAGGCTGAAGTCCAAGTTCAATTCCTTTTTTTATTTTAATTTTATCTTTGTATTTATTTTGCATTAATTCTAGAGTATACAAGTAATCTTTATAATTTAGCACAAACTTATCTGTTTGATTTATGTCATAATCCATATGGTCAGTGAAACAAATTTCTTTTAAACCAAGATTTATACCTGTTTCAATCATTTTTGTCATGGAAGTTTTGCTGTCTGGAGAGAAGTTAGAATGGACGTGATAATCATAGAACATTATTATTTCCCCTTTCATAGAAAATTTGGTATTATATATATAAATGATAGCAAATAGATATTTAAACATCAATAAATCTAAAAATAAGTAAGTGGTGATTAAATGGAAAGATACAAATTAAAACTAGAAAATAACAATAGTAAGTATATTCAAATATATAATCATATAAAAAAATTGATTGTTAACGGCGATATAAAAGAACATGAAAAACTTCCACCTATAAGGAAGTTATCAGATTTTATAAATGTAAATAATGCAACTATTGTAAAAGTATATGAGTTATTAGAAAAAGAAGGATATGTGTATAAGGCAATAGGCAGTGGTACTTTTGTTTCTTCTTTTAATTTAAAAAAAGAAAGGACAAATACTAAAGATAAAGATATAATATACTTTGATAGTGGTAACCCTTCTAAAGATATGTTTCCCTTAAAAGACTTTAAATCAGCAATAAATATGGCTTTAGAAAAAGATGGAGCTTCCATATTTGAGTATGATGAAGGTAAAGGTTCTAATCAGTTAAGGGAAGAATTATCTACATATTTAAAAGGAAAAAAAATAAATACTAATAAAGATAATATTCAAATAATATCTGGAGCTCAACAAGGTATAGACATAGTTTGTAAAGGACTTATAAACTATTCTGATGTAGTATTTGTGGAAGAACCTACTTACAATGGAGCTTTGGAAGTCTTTAAGAGTAGAGGTGCTAAAATTATTACAATACCCATGTTAGATGATGGACTAGATATAGGGATATTAAAACTTAAATTAGAAAAAATAAAGCCAAAGTTAATATATGTTATGCCAAATTTTCAAAATCCAACGGGGATAAGTTATAGTACATATAAGAAAAAGAAGTTAATAGAATTAAGTGAAGAATATGATTTTTATATTTTAGAAGATGATTTTATAAGTGATTTTTCTTTTGATAGTGAGGATAATAGACCTCTTAAAAGCTATGATATGAAAAATAGAGTAATATATATTAAATCTTTTTCCAAAATACTTATGCCAGGGCTTAGAATAGGTATAGTTGATATACCTAAGGAACTGCAAAAAAAAATACTTTGGGCAAAATATTCCTCAGATATATCAACACCAGGACTTATTCAAAAATCTATGTATTACTATATGAAGTATTTTGATTGGTTAGAATACTTAAAAAGCATAGATAAAGTGTATACTAAAAAATATAAACTAACAAAAACTTTATTAGAAGAAAAATTAGGCGATAAGTTGAAAATTAGTAAATCTCAAGGTGGGTTAAACTTTTTTTTAGAATTACCACGAGGATATTCATCACAAGCATTTTATAACTTTATACTAGAAAAAGGAGTTTCTATTACACCAGGAACTTATTTTTTTGATAATATAATGGATGATAGATTTTTTAGGATTAATATAGCAAATGAAACCATTGAGAATATAGAAAAAGGAATAACTATAATAGAAAATAATTTAGATAAATTTATTACATCTTATAAAAATGGAGAAGATATAAGAAGTAACAAAATATTTTATTAATACAAAGTAAGAAAATTTAGGAGGAATAAAATGTTTGATCAAAAAAAACTAGATAGAATAAACTTTTTAGCAAAGAAAAATAAAGAAGAAGGATTAACAAAACAAGAATTAGAAGAAAGAGAAGTATTAAGAAAAGAATACTTAGAAAACTTTAGAGCTCACTTTAGATCTAGACTTGAAAATGTTAAGGTTGTACATACTCAAGAAGAGTATGATGAACTAGTTAAAAAAGATAAAAACTAGTAAATAAGCAGGGGGTAAGTAATGAACTTAAAATATGAATTTGAAAATGGTTGGAAAGTTATAAAAAAGATGAATAACATGGAAAATGTTATGAATTATTCTAAAGAATATATCGATTTTTTAAATAAAAGTAAAACTGAGAGATTATGTGCAAGAGAAATAATTAAATTATCTTCTAATCAAGGTTTTATATCTTTAGAAGAAGTTATGAAAAAAGGTGAAATCAAACCTGGTGATAAAATCTATGCAGAAAATAAAGACAAGGGCGTGGCTTTATTTGTAATTGGACAAAAAGATATAGAGCAAGGTATGAAAATAATTGCTTCTCATATAGATTCACCAAGACTTGATTTAAAACAAAATCCATTATATGAAGATGATAATATGGCATATTTTAAAACTCATTATTATGGTGGAATAAAAAAATACCAATGGGTATCAATGCCTCTAGCTTTATATGGAGTAGCTCTATTACATGATGGAACAAAGATTGATATAGCCATAGGTGATGATGAAGATGATCCAGTATTTTGTATAAATGACTTACTACCTCATTTATCCTCAGAACAAAATCAAAAGAAACTTCATGAGGCAATAGGTGGAGAAGACTTAAATGTGTTAATTGGTAGTATTCCATTTGATAATGAAGATAAAGATGCTGTAAAATACAATATGTTAAAATTATTGAATAATAAATATAACATAACGGAAGAAGACTTTTTAAGTGCAGAAATTGAAGTGGTTCCAGCAGGAAAAGCTAAAGATTTAGGTTTAGATAAATCTATGGTTATATCTTATGGACAAGATGACAGAGTATGTGCTTTTGCAGGAGTAAAAGCTATATTTGAAACAGAAAATCCAGAATATACAGCAGTTACATTATGTGTAGACAAAGAAGAAACAGGTTCATATGGTAATACAGGAATGCACTCTAGATTCTTTGAAAATACTGTAGCTGAATTAATAAACTTACAAGGAAATTACTCTGATTTAAAAATAAAAAGAGCAATGTCAAAATCAAGAGTGTTATCCGGTGATGTTAATGCTGCTTATGATCCAAACTTCTCATCAGTATATGAAAAAGCTAACTCTGCTCATATGGGCAAAGGTGTGGCTATTATGAAATATTCTGGTTCAAGAGGTAAAAGTGGAACTAGTGATGCCAATGCAGAGTTTGTTTGTGAAATAAGAAGAATATTTAATAAAGAAAATATAGTATGGCAAACTGGAGAACTTGGAAAAGTTGACCAAGGCGGTGGAGGTACTGTAGCTTATATATTAGCTAATTATGGTGCTGAAGTTTTAGACTGTGGTGTAGGATTACTTAGTATGCATGCACCTTATGAAGTTGCTTCAAAAGCAGATATATTTGAAATGTATAGAGGATATAAAGCCTTCTTTAATATAAATTTATAAATATAAAAATTTATATACTATAAGACCTTCTTACTTTAAGTTTGAAGGTCTTTTTGTGAGTTGTTGATTTCTAATACGACTTTTGTTACATTTATAGTAGAAACTATATATTTAAATGTCTTGTATTACAAAAAAATTACAAAACATTCTTTATTAATCAAATTATCTTTAATATGGGTTATAATTATTGAATAAGCAAAAGCAGAGATTTATACTTAGTATAAGGAGGCTAAATTATGAACATTAAAAGATTATTAGCTTTAGGAGTTCTTTGCAGTATGTTTTTTGTAGGATGTTCTAATAATGATATTAAAGATAATACATTAGATTTACCAAATGAAGCTACAAAGCAAAAAACTATGACTAAAGTTCAAAACGATATTAATGAGATAAAAGATAAAGATTATAATTATGTTTTAAATAATCTAGGGCAACCTGATGTTACATCATATTGGATAAATAAAGATGATGTGAATGATTTAAATAGTGTCTTTGATTTAGAAAAGATAAAAAATATAAATCTAGTATATTTAAAAGATGTTTCAGATGAAGATATTAATAATAGTGCATTATATCTGCAACTAGAGAACAAGAAAGTTAAAAAAGTACAAATAGTTGATTGTTCTAGCTCAGAGATAAGTAAAGATTTAATAAAGTCGAAAATACTTGTAAATTGTTATACGAATGAAGATTTAGTAAATTTAGATAATATAAATAATAAAAACTTAAGTGATTTTATTGGTATTGATTCAAGTGAAATGGGAAAAATAGTAGGAAATAAAAAAGTATCCTATGATATACATTTATTTGATAAAAAAAACAAATCGGTGGATGTATATAAATTAGATGATGATAGTAAATTATTAGTTATATTTACAGAAGATAATAAAATATCTTTAAGTGGAATGTTCAGCCGGTATAATAGTACATCAGAGGATAATTCTTCTGATACATCGCTTATTGATGACATTTTATCATTAAATATGACAGATACAAGTGAGGCAGAGGACAGGATTAATCATACACAGAACTATACACTTATATCAAAGGCACAGAGCATAACAGGACAGAGGCTTGCACTTATGGATGCGAGCAGTCTTGGAGCTATGGGTGCGTGGCTTACAGCAGACTGGAATAACGGAGTGCCGGCTGCATTTGGTGCGGGCTGGGAAGCGGCTAACACATCAACTAACATAGCCAATCTTAATAAGGCTATGGCTGAAAGCAGATTTTACTATATGTTTGACAGATGCGAGGAGCTTGGTAACGACACAGTTGTTGTAAGGCTTTCACAACTTAATAAATATACAGGAACTCTTGATAAGCTTGATGAGGCGGCAAATGCTGTGGGTTATAAGCTTGTTGACTACAATGGTGATTACAGGCTTTATCATCTTGATGTTAATGGTAACTGGGGAACTATAAGCACTTATGAAGCTATAGGAATAGGAAGTGGTGCTTCAGGAATTTCTTTAAGATTTCCAGCGGTAGAAGAAACGGACTCTTATAATCTTGATGATTATACATTTGAGCAGTTATCGCAGTATAAAGAGATATTCCTTGACGGCTTTACTTATAATGATAAAGAGGCGGCAGAGGAGCTTATTATAAGACTTAGTGAGGCAGGGGTTAAGATTATAATCTCAGCAGACTCCATTCCGCAGGATAAGAGAACCCATACACAGACATTTCTTGGAGTTACCTGTAATGCGGTTAAGTTCGAGAATGGTTATCCAGAGATGAATACAAGAATTGGGCGTGTATATACAGATATGTTCCCACAGGGACACACTGAGTGGAATACTGTATATCTTGATGGACTTGATACTTCTTACGGAAGTGTTGACGATAATGGACTGAGTCTTGATTTCTATGGAACAGTTAAGAATGATAATATAATAATGTGTGGTCTTGGCATTATGAATTTCTACAGTATGACAGGTGATAAGACAGTTGGAAGACTGCTTGAGAATATGTCAGGTCTTACACAGGAAACATTGCCACAAAGAAAGATAGTTCCTCTTACAATTGATTATACAGGCAGCACGATTACAATAACATCTAATGAGGATAATGTTAACACTGCACTTGCTTATCACGACATATTCAGCACAGCACAGAATATTGAAAAAAAGAATAATCTTATGTATATACAGAAAGGTACAACAGTTATTAATATTAAAGTGCCTTATGTATGGCAGGGAGCAATTGTCAGCATAGCAGGAATTATCCTGTCAGTTGTATGGGTGATTGCGCTTGGAAAGACAGGAAAGTCAGGGAAGAATAAGAATGAGAATATTTGATACACACGCACATTATGATGATGAAGCATTTGATGTGGACAGGGACGAACTGCTTAATAAGCTTTTATCTACAGACATTGATACTATTGTAAATGTCGGTGCAAGCATAGAAGGGTGCAGGAAGACTTTAAATCTTGCGAAGCAGTATAAGAATATATATGCGGCTATAGGCGTTCACCCAGATGATTATGACAAACTTAATGAGGATATTATAAGCTGGTTTAAGGAAGAAGCACTAAGCAATCCGAAGGTTGTTGCAATAGGTGAGATTGGACTTGATTATTATTATGATGAGCCAGAGAGGGCAGTACAGCTTAAATGGTTTGAAAGGCAGTTACAGATGGCTGTTGAAGTTAATAAGCCAGTGATTATACATTCCAGAGAAGCCTGTGCGGACACAATTAACATTTTAAAAAATGGAAATGCGGACAGGATAGGTGGAATAATACACTGTTATTCATATACTAAGGAGTCGGTCAAGACATTTTACGATATGAACTTCTACTTTGGAATAGGCGGCGTGCTTACCTTTAAGAATGCAAGAAAGCTTGTTGAGGCGGCGGAGGTTATACCAATGGATCGCATATTATTAGAAACAGACTGCCCATATCTTGCACCAGTTCCTAACAGGGGCAAAAGAAATGACAGCAGTAATATAAGATATGTCATAGAAAAGCTGGCAGAAATCAAGAAAATGTCTTATGATGAGATAGTGGACATTACTAATAACAATGCGAGAAGGTTATTCTTTAAAGAGGCATAACATATTCGTCAATCAGTAATTATAAGAATGGAGATTATATAGTGGATAATAAATACGCACACGTTATGCACCTTGGCAATCCGACTAATACAATCGCGGTGCTTAACAGATACGGTTTTAATTTTCAGAAGAAGTTCGGTCAGAACTTTCTTATAGATGAAAATGTAGTTGAAAAGATTGTGAGGGAAGCCGGAGTTACGAAGGATGATTTCGTGCTTGAGGTAGGACCGGGTATTGGAACTATGACACAGATACTCTGCGAGAATGCAAGAGAGGTTGTAGCTGTCGAGATTGATAAGAAGCTTATACCAATTCTTACAGAGGATACACTGTCGTGGTATGATAACGTAACAGTTATCAATGAGGATATATTAAAGCTTAATATTAAGGAACTTGCAGACAAGAAAAATGGTGGTAAGCCAATAAAGGTTGTTGCTAACCTTCCTTACTACATAACAACTCCTATTATTATGGGACTTTTTGAGAGTGGTGTGCCTTTGGACAGCATAACTATTATGGTTCAGAAGGAAGTGGCAGACCGTATGCAGGTAGGTCCGGGAACTAAAGATTATGGTGCACTTTCATTAGCAGTGCAGTATTATGCCAGACCTAAGATTGTGCTTAATGTTCCAGCAAGCTGTTTTATGCCACGTCCAAATGTAGACTCAGCGGTAATAAAGCTTGAAAGATACCAGAAGCCTCCAGTTGATGTGCTTGATGAACATCTTATGTTCAAGATAATAAGAGCTTCATTTAACCAAAGAAGAAAGACTATGATGAACAGCGTGGGTAATAGCGGTGAAGTCAATGTATCCAAAGAGGAACTGCTTAAAGCATTAGAACAGTGTGGATTTTCTGCTACAATAAGAGGAGAAGCACTCACATTAGAGCAGTTCGCGGCTCTTACTAATGCGATAATTAATAACAGATAACAGACAGCACATAATTAAGGCAATGAATATTTACCTCCCTTAGGACATAAGATTGATTAGTTAATCTTATGTCCTAAGGGAGGTTTTAAAATGGCTGATTATCAACGTTTTGTGTCATATATCTATTCATATCCGGGTGGAGTTAAGGATAAGAATGTAGGCTTTGCAAAGGTTGAAGTTGTCAGGGGAGAAATCCGGTTAAATATTAATCTAAGGGGTGTATATACTGATACTCCGGAACTATTCGGGGTGTATCTGTTATTCGCAGGTTATAACAGTGGTGAATACCAGCTTTTAAAGGCTGGCGACTGCATGGTGCAGAATGGTATGGCTGTGTACAAGGGCATATTTAATTCGTCCAACATTGATAGTACAGGGTACGCATTTTCTGACATATGCGGCATTGGAATAGCCAATCAGGCGGATGCATTCTATATGATGCTCTCAATGTGGAAAGATGAGAGCATTAATACACAAAAAATCCACTTCGTTGACAAAGAAATGTTGATTAATGAAAGAAAAAGAGCTTCTGTTGTTGATAATTTCAAAGATAGTACCAATAAACCAGACAATGCCAGCCATAACGTAGCAGTGGATAATAATGCACCAGAAAATGCTAATGCTTTGCAGAATATGAATGGAACAGTCAGTGCAGCACAGTCAGACAGTAATACAGCATACACCAATGGATGTATGATACAGGAGGATAAGGGTGTTGCAATTATGCAGGCGGAGACTTTGGATAACTGCACCGGTCAGGGTAATAAGATAATGGAAAGTGATAATGATAAGTCAAAAAGAAAAAAAGCAAAGACCAGCTTTGACAAAAAAGTCGATAAATTATTGTATGCAAAGCCTGATTATATTGACGCATTTGATGATGACTATCTGTACGACTGCGTAGAGGTGTCAACAGAGGTGCTTAAAGAGCTGTTGTCCATAGAGAATGACATAATAAATAACAGTTTTTTAATACACGGATATTATAATTTCCGGCATCTTTTGTTTGGCAGGGTGTGTGAAAATGAGAATAACACACATTATTTTATTGGCGTGCCGGGAATGTACTGCAACAGGGAGAGGTATATGGCTTCAATGTTTGGCTTTAACAATTTTAAGAAAAGCCATAGAAGCGATTATTCTAATCCATATTTTGGATACTGGTATCAGGAGATATAGACAAAACGTCTGTGATCCTGCCATTTGCCGTTAAGCTTTACATAAGAATGTGCAATGCCTTCATCAATAAATGACATTTTGTCCATAAGGTGGAGTGAAATCTTATTGTCAGGATGAATGTAACATTCTGTGCGGTGGATACCTAAATCGGGAATTACCACATCAAGCATATGGGCAATCATAAGGGAAGCAAGCCCTTTGCCGCGGTTAAGACGGTCTATTTTATATCCCATATTAGCAGATGGTGATGAGCCTCTGTTGATGTGGGATAAAGAAATAGTTCCGATAATGTAGTCGGGATTGTCATTAGATACAAGAAAAAATCTTACAAAATGTAAAGACATAAGAGCTTTGTTCTCAGCATTGAGCATATTCTTGATGAATTCTTCTGTATAGAAAGCTTCTGGCTTATCACTTTCATATATATCAA